>CAYNDW010000520.1:0-5152 GCA_964395375.1 uncultured Cytophagia bacterium | reverse complement strand
GCCTTCTTTGATCAGCGTGTTGTAATACGAAAGCATGACGAGGCCGTTGAGCACGGCGACGCCGAAGAGCGCGATGAAGCCGACTCCGGCGGAAATGGAAAACGGCATATCGCGCAGCCAGAGCGCCACCACGCCGCCGACAATCGCCAGCGGAATCGCGGAAAATATGATCAATGCTTGTGGCATGGAATTCACCGAGGCGAAGAGCAGAATCAAGATCAACACGAGCGCGATCGGCACCACGATAGCGAGACGATTGCGCGCACGCTCTAAATTCTCAAATTCACCGCCGTAGGTGATGGTGTATCCAACCGGCAGTTTCACTTTTTGCGTGATCGCGGCTTTCACTTCATTGACAAAACTTTCAATGTCGCGGTCGCGCACGTTGGTTTCGACAATCAGCAAGCGCCGCCCCGCCTCGTGCGAGATTTCAGCCGGGCCGGAGATCATCATGAACGCCGCAATATCGCCGAGGCGCACGCGCACGTTGTTGGGCGCGGGCACGAGCAGGTTCTTGATCGACTCCACGTCGTTGCGCGACTCTTTTTTGTATTTCACCACGAGATCAAATTGCCTTTCGCCCTCGTACATGCGGCCGACCTCCGTTCCGGCCAATGCGGTTTGAATCAGAATATTAACGTCATCGACGTTGATGCCATAGCGCGCGATCTTGTTGCGGTCAATGACGATTTGCAGTTGGGGCAAGCCTTCGACTTGCTGCACGCGCACGTCCGCCGCGCCGCGAATGGCTTGCAGCATCCCCGCAATCTCCTCGCCGTAGCGCGCCAGTATTTCCAAATCTTCGCCGAAAATTTTGATGCCGACGTCGGAGCGGACTCCGGCAATCAACTCGTTGAAGCGCATTTCAATCGGCTGCGAAAAACCGCCGCCGATGCCGGGAATGCGGCCCATCACCGCGGTCATCTTTTCGATCATCTCTTCTTTGTTCGCCGCGGTCGTCCACTCTTCGCGCGGCTTCATCTTGATGTAAACGTCGCTTTGATAAATGCTCATCGGATCGTTGGCGATTTCCGGCCTTCCGGTTTTGCTCACCACGCTGATCACTTCGGGAATCGATTTCAGCTCGGCCTCCAACATCTGCGCGGTGTGAATCGATTCGGTGAGCGAGATGCTTGGCAAGCGGCGCAGCTCGATCAACATATCGCCTTCGTCGAGCTTGGGAATGAACTCGCCGCCGAGGCGCGTGAAGAGCAGAATGGAGGCAACAAATGCCGCGAGCGCCGAGCCGACAACGATCAGTTTGTGGCGCAACGCAAACTGCAGCGTGCGTTGATACGCCGGTTTCAGCAAGCGAATGATCGGGCTTTCTTTCTCGGAGATTTTTCCTTTTTTGAAAGCATACATGCTGATCACCGGCACATAGGTGAGCGTCAACAGCAGAGCGCCGGCGAGCGCATAAACGACGGCATACGCCATCGGGCGAAACATTTTGCCTTCGATGCCTTCGAGCGACAGAATGGGGAGATAGACGATGATGATGATCGCCACGCCGAACAGGATGGGCCGGCCCACTTCGAGAAACGAGCCGAGTAAAGTTTGCTCAACGGTTTCCGTCACGCCGAGGCGGTGCTGGCGTTCGTGCAATTTGCGAATCGAGTTTTCGACGAGCACGACTGCGCCATCGACGATCATGCCGAAATCAATCGCGCCGAGCGACATCAAGTTGCCGGATACGCCGTTCCATTTCATCACGATGATGGCGAACAGCATCGACAACGGAATAACCGAGGCCACGATGAAGCCGCCGCGCAAGTTCATCAACAGCAGCAACAGAATGAGCACGACGAGCAGCGCGCCCTCGGAAAGATTCGTGATCGCGGTTTTGATGGTGCGCATCACCAACTCGGTGCGGTCGTAGAACGGCTCGATGCGCACGCCGGGCGGCAGCGTCTTTTGAATCTCGGCCATCTTGGCTTTGACGCGCGTGACCACCTCAAGCGCGTTGCCGCCTTGCAGCATCATGGTGATACCGCACACGATTTCATTTTTACCGTCGATGGTGACCGCGCCCTGCCGCACCGCCGCGCCGACGTCAATATCCGCGAGGTCGCGCACGAAAATCGGCACGCCGTTCTCGGCTTTGACGATGATGTTGCCAAGGTCTTCCATGCTTTTCGCGATGCCGATGCCGACAACCACGTATTGCTCCTGCTTGTGCTCGATGTAAGCGCCCGCGGCATTCGCATTGTTGTTGGCAACGGCTGCGATCACGTCGCGCAGCGAGAGCTCGTATTTGAGCAGCTTCTGCGGATCGATCAAAACTTGATATTGCTTCAGCTCACCGCCGAAGGTGTTGACCTCCGCGAGGCCGGGCGTGCCGGCGAGCTGGCGCTTGACGATCCAATCTTGAATCGTGCGCAAGTCCATCGGTGTGTAGCCCTCGCCGATCAGCTCGTATTGATAAATCTCCCCGAGCCCGGTGGTGACCGGACCCAGCTCCGGCTCCGGAATACCGGGCGGCAAATCGGCTTTGGCTTCCTGCACTTTTTGCGCGACCAGTTGGCGCGCGAAATAAATATCGACCTCGTCCTCGAAGACAACCGTTACAGCCGAAAGCCCGAACTTCGAAACCGAACGCACTTCTTCCACGTCGGGCAGATTTTGCATCGCGACTTCGATGGGATAGGTGATGAGACGCTCGATCTCCTGCGGCGCGAGCGACGGCTGCACCGTAAAGATTTGCACTTGATTGCTGGTGATGTCCGGCACCGCGTCGATGGGCAGTTGCTGCACCGCGAGGACGCCGGCCACGATGAGCGCGAGCACGCCGAGCAGCACGAAGAGCCGCTGGCGCGTGGCGAAGAGAATAATTTTGTCAACCATTATTCCTCCTCCACAAACGTTTCTTTGGCCATCTCGCTCTTGAGATAGAAAGTGCCTTTGGTGACGACGCGCTCGCCGGGCGTTAGGCCCTCGAGCACTTCAGTGTAGGCCTTGGTCTCGAAGCCGATTTTAATGGCGCGCTGCTCGAACGTGGTGTCGTTGAGCGCGACGAAAACGAACGCCTCGTTATTGTTGCTCATCACCGCGAGTGATGAAATCTTCAGGCTGCTGCTGCCGAATTTCGCTTCGACGTTGACGGTGGCGAACATTTCCGGCTTGAGCTTGCCGGCGCGGTTGTGCACCTCGAAGCGGGTTTTCACCGTGCGCGATTTTTCATCGACCATGTCATAAATGGTCGTCAGCATTGCTGGAAATTTTTCCGTGGGGTAAGGCGTGACCATGACTTCGCCGGCGAGGCCTTCGTGAATGAGCGGCAGATCGTGCTCGAACACATCGGCAATCACCCAAAGCTTTTGCAAATTGGCGAGGGTAAAAAATTCGCGGCCCACTTCCACGAACTCGCCGAGGCGCACTTCGCCGGAAAGCAACGTGCCGTCGAACGGCGCGCGCACCGGCAGCAACGCGAGCGGCGTGTGTGTGTCCGCGAGCTGATCGATTTCTTCATTCGTTAAACCGACGATTTGGAGTTTGTTGCGGCTGGATTCGTAAATCGCTTTGGTCGTGCCGTATTCGGCCTGCTCCGCGGTCATGCGCTTCAGCCGCTCTTCGGCTTGCACGAACTCCGACTGCGTGGCGAGAAATTCTTGGCTAAAAAGCTCCACGAGCGCTTCACCTTTTTTCATGCGGTCGCCGACCACGCGATGCACTTTTTCAACGCGGCCCATGACGCGCGCGGTGAGATGCGCGGTCGTGCGCTCGTTGAGCGCCACGCGGCCAGGCAGCGACAGCGGGGCCGTGACCGTTTTGATTTCCGCGGCTTCGACGGCGAACTCGATATGTTCAAGCTGATGTTGCGTCAACACCAGCTTGGCTTTTTCGCCATTATGCGTGCGCTCGGGATAATCGACTTGCTGCTCTTCAGCTTTTTTCTCGCAGCCGGCCAACGCGAACGCGCATGAGGTGAAGATGATTTTGATGAGATGAGTGTTCATTATTTCTCCAAATCAACTTGTTGGATTCCTGGATTATTGGATTGATGGATCGTTGGATTAGTGGATTGTTGGAGCGCTAGGTGCTGCATTTTTTCATTACTCCAACAATCCAGTGATCCATCAATCCAACGCTTCATCACTCCGGCACTTCCGCCGAGGCTTCAAGCTCCGCGCGCGCCGCGGCATAATTATAGAGCGCGCGGACGTATTCGATCTTCGTCGCACGATACGTGCGATAGATGTCGAACAAATTAAGCGCGTCCACTTGGTTGTTTTGATAAGCGGAAATTCCGGCGCGCAGTTCGTCTTCCGCGTCTCGCAGCAGCGCGGTTTCAAACGACTGCACTTGTTGATTTGCCACTTCAACCAAGCGATACGCGCTCATTAGGTTTTGACGCACGCGCCGTCGCGCTGCAGCAATGCGCAGCGCACCGAGATCAACCAACGCGCGCGCTTCCTGGACTTCGCCGCGCGGCGCTTGCCAAAAATAAAGCGGAATGCTGACGCCCAGTTCGAATCCGAAATACCGCGACGAGCCGGAGGACGAGGTTTGACCCGGACGATTTTGCCACGCGAGGCCGAGGCCAAAATCTGGCAGATAACTTTTTCGTGCTAGCTTCAGCAACGATTGGCTTCGCAGGGATTCTCGTTCGATGATTTTTAGAAAAACGCTTTGCGCCGAAAACATCGCAATGGCGGAATCTTGCGACAAAGCGAAAGGCTGGTAGATCAGAGAGTCGGTAAGCGTCACCGGCGTTTCGCCGTCGCGCCCGAGCAAGAGATTCAGTTCGCCAATCTTCGAGACATTATCTCGTTGCGCTTCCACCAATTCGTTGCGCAGACGCGCCAATTCGACCTTTGCGCGGATCACGTCCAAATACGTGCTCGTGCCAGCTTGATAACGCTCGGTGACGGTTTTGAGAAAATCATGCACTAGGGTAACGTTGAAATCCAAGTTCTGTGCAAACTCGCCGGCGAGGAGCACTTGGTAATAGGCTTTCTTGACGCGCGAGGCAATGATGGTCTTGAAGCGTTCCAGCGCGAGCGCTGTGACGGCGCGATCGTGCGCAGCAACCTCGATCCGAGCGCCGCGCTTGCCGGGAAATTCGAGGGGTTGAAAGAGGACGAGGTCTTTTTCACCGGCAGCGCTAAGATTGAAATTCGTCGGCGTTTCGTTGAAGGTGATGGCGACTTCC
>CAYNDW010000519.1:0-5153 GCA_964395375.1 uncultured Cytophagia bacterium | reverse complement strand
GCCGGATAAATCCGTCTTCCCCCACGTTACTGGCGAAGAGGGAGACGTCGAGATTCTCATATTGTTTGCCTACGGCCATAGCCTCCTTGTGGTACCCGAACGACCCTCCGCTCCCGAACATCTCGACTCCGTTGATATCGCTTCCGCGCCTGGTCCTGAAATGCACCATGCCCCCCAATGCATAATTGTCGTACAGAGACGACGAGGCGCCGCGAATGACCTCGGTGCTTCTCATAAACCAGGGATCATGGATGTCGAGCCTGGACAATCCGTCGGATTGCGTCTGGACGAATCCGTCCTCGTAGATCTTAATGTCACGCGCGGCGAAGGTCGTTTTGGCGCCTTGGCCACGAATCATGATGCTGAAATCGCGTGGCCCGTTCGCTTGACGCAAGACGACACCCGGGAGCGATTCCATCGACTCCTTCATTGTTCTGGTCGGCTGAGAATCCGTTTCAGACGGATCCGTCGCGGATAATGAAAGGCCTTCAGGCCGCTTCTGAAAGCGCGTGCTCACGATGCTCGTATCGCTCAATTCATATTCCGGCATCGCCCCGGTGACCTCCGCTTGCTCCGGCGCCACTTTCTCAGTGACCGTCTTGGGGCCCTCGGCTGGAGGCACAGTACTCGCACGACCCTGCTTGAGGTCCTCCAGCTCTTGCAAGATACCTTTGAGCTGTTCACGCAGTTGCTGCTCCCTTGATCCTTGCTGCACCGCCGCTGCCGCGGCCGGTTCTTGTGCCAGCGCGACGTGATCTAGAGCGGCCATGCCTCCGAGCGCTGTGACTGCGACAATGATTTGCATAACGTTCTTGAACGACGCCATAGCCCGTACTCCTTCATGTAAGAATGAACAGGACGCACAGTCCTCCCAGCCGTTGACAGGCCTCTAGGTCTTGGCTCTGCCCATACAGGGAGAAGGCTGATGAATAGTGAGTGGATGCGGCGCTATGAATGGGGAGGCGCGCGAGATTGGCCTGACTGTGGGGAAAGGAATGACGAGACGGAAGAGTCAACCAACAGCAGCATCGACACGAGGTGAAGCGGCTGCGTCTGTATTGTGGGCGTAGGAAGGTCCACCGTCGGATTGGAGTCGCAGGCCCAAGCGCAGAGAGAAGAATGCGTCAGTCCGCCCGTGTGATGATGGGCTGAGCCTGGCCGGCTCTCGTGCGCAAAGAGACAGGTCACCGCGCTGACCGATAGCGTCAGGTACAGCGTCGCAATGGCCAGAGAGAGTGGGACAAAACACTTCTTCATTTCCCGCTCTCCATGACGTGCCGCATTGCCGCCATTGCTTCAGGACTATCCCAGGCGCGAGGCCCAACCGCTCGTCCTACTACCGCGCCATTCATGGCGATCACAACGGTGGTCGGAAGGCCGCGCACCATGAAGGACCGGGAGACTTCTTGATTTTCGTCGAACAGCACCGGCAGGGTGACTCCTAACTGAGAGAGAAAGTGAGAAATGCCCTGGCGCTGGAGGTCCGTCGTCACGGTTAACAAGGCAAAGTGTGTAGGGTCCAGTTGCTGTTGTAATCGCGCAAGGGAGGGCATTTCTTCTTTACAAGGTCCACACCAAGTGGCCCAAAAGTTGATGAGCACGACCTTTCCTGCCAACTCGCTCGATTTCATGACTGTGCCGTCCAGCGTCGTGAGCTCGAAGGGAGCCGCCATGCTTCCTGCCGGCATCCGGCTCATCTTGAGCGAGACAAAGGGGTCGGCGGCCAGTGTGGGCTCAGCCGATATGATGCTCAAGAGAAAGAGCATCGTAACAATCCCTGATCGAGTCAAAAATGCATACACGTCTAGGGTTCCTGTCTCGCGAGAACCTTTGCAGGGGGCAATTGCAGCGTTTGCACCACCATCCGATGCGCCGGCATCGCGTGCTCCATCCACGCCAGGGCGGCCAGCCCCTTCGAATTGATTGAGAGGGACGGTGTCTGGCCCTTTTTCTCGTTCAATTTCTCTGGCGCGCTGAATGTGTGCCCACGATCGAGGGAGACGCTCATCACGACCTCGCGCCGGACTGGCGATTGTTCTTCCCAGACGATCACGAGACGCCCCTCTGGATCGACCGCCATTTGGGGATGATCCGGGAAGGTTCCCTTAGATACGTTCAGTTTCTGTTTGGGCGAGAATGTCTCTCCCCGGTCATCCGAATAGGCGAGAAACACCGCGGGAGTTTCATCAACGCCCTCGGTGTACCAGGCCACATAGAGCCGCCCGTGCCGATCTGTGCCGATTGAGGCAGGGCGATGCGGGCAGCCTGGGAATACCCACTTGTCGTGGCCGACAATCACCGGTGCACAAAACGTTTGTCCACCGTCTGTGGAACGGGCCACTACCGTTTCGCGGATCTCACCGGGGAGAACCTTGCGCCAGGCCAGATAGAGTGTCCCGTCCGGCCCGGTGGTGAGAGAAGTCCGGCAACAGACGCAGGTGTCTTCGTCAACCTTGAGGTTCTTTGAGACGGTGCGTCCGCGATCGGTCGAGCGTGTCGCAAACGTCCCCGGTTCTTTCTTGCCCTCTCGCCCATCAATCCAAGCCACATGCACGACGCTGTCAGGAGCAACATGAATCGAGTCGAAACTATGGCCGATGATCTGCTCATCGTCGTTCACCAGAATCGACGGCAGAAACGTTTTTCCGCCGTCCGTAGACCGGCTGAGCCGCAATTCGTTCGAGAACGGTTTGTCGGGCGTCAGTTTCGGATGGGTCAAGGCCCATGTCAGGAATATGTCGTCTCCAGCTAAGGCCAGCGCCGGCGCTTCTTGTCGCATGTAAGGTGCCTCGGTCGGCTGGTTCACCTTGACCGGAGTGCCGATCGGTCCTTCCGGCTTTTCAGTTCTCGAGTAGAACACCGTGCGTGTGTCCTTATTCTCCTCCACCCAGGCAAGCGAAATACGGCCTTCAATGTCGATCTGGACGGAAGGCCCTATCACCGCTCGCACTTTGTGATCGGTCGTCAACTTTGGACCGAACCTCCACGACTGATCCGAATCAGCCAGCGCTATCGGCACGAGCGAGACCGTGCTAATAACAATCCCGGCCATCATGACCAGGTTTTGAGTGCTGAATTTCCGTTCGATCATGGTGCGCCTCATTTCGATCCTCGAATGGAGATTTGCGTGTTGCGCCCGCTTGAACCTTGTTGCGCGGCAACTCCGGGCAACGATTCAAGAGACTCCTTCATGCTTCTTGTCGGCTGATCCGAAAATTCAGAGCGCGGAACCGTGGATCGCGCCGTCCCTTCAGGCAGCGATCGGAGCTGACGCAACTCACTCTCGATGTGTGCCTGTTCCCGCGGCAATTCTCGAATCCGTTCACTCCGTCCTTTTTCGCTCATCGCGTTCTGTTTTTCTTCTGCACAGACCGGTAGAGCCACCATGCTTAGCAGGCTGAGCACCATCGCGGCTCGCACCATCTTCAGTCCTTGATCCAACTTCAGGGACACAGTACATCTCCTCCCCGCGACTAACCCCCCAAGCTATAGATCATCGGCACTAAGACCGCGACTTCGGATATGCCGAGCGGTCGATGCATATGCAGCGGGCAGGCCAGCCGAACGGCTTCTATGGCGGCATTGTCGAGCGCTTCATGCCCGGAGCTTCGATGGACCTTCACCTCAGACAAATGGCCATCGGCTCGAATGACTGCGCGCAGCACCACCTTCCCTTCCCAGCCATTGAGGCGCGCGGAACTGGGATAGCGTTTGATCTCAGCCAATCTCCGCCTCAGCGATTCGGCCAGCCAGCCATGATCGACTTTGACAGCGGGAGTCGAATGGGTTGCCATCAGCGTCTGCGGTGCGGACTCCTGGGCAACAGATTCGGACGACTTCGCATCGCTCCCATTCGCTGTTGGGGGAACTGAAGAGTCGGGATCGTGGGTAACAGGAGCGGTCTCGGCAGTGCGCGCTTCAACAGGATGAACCGGCGCTTCAGTAGTTATGGGTTCTGCCACTGCCTGTTGTACCGGCGCTGCAGTGATCACCGGTTCAGCCGTTACTGCTTCCTGTTGCATGACAGGGGCACCCGGCTCGACCACTGCTTTCTGAGGCTGCAGTACTTCGGTCGGCGGCTGTTCCCTCACTTGCATCGCTTCGCGGGGCTGTACGTCCTGCCTCACCATCTTGGGGTTGCTGGGAGCAGGGACTATTGGACGTACCATCGGCTTAACCGGTTCTTGGGTTGGCGTGACATCAGCTTGACGCATTTCTTGAACCAGTTGTGGTTCGACCAATGCGATATCCCATTTGAAGGGCTCTTTCATCGCAATGTGTTTTGCCTGAGCCATCAGCCCAAAAGCCACGGCTAGCGCAATGCTATGAAAGACAGCCGAAGCGATCCATCCTCGCACTCGATATTGCCCTTCGATGTTGTTGACCACTAGATCACCACCTATGTGAATGGTTTTCAGCGGTTCAGCTCAGAACCGTTGTTCTTTTCCCTTGCCCTCCCTCAAGAGAGGTGTGGGCAGCACTGTGTGCGACGAGTTCAAGAGATATGAAAGTAGGAGGAACTATGCGAGAGGAGGCGCGCGAGATGGTGGTTGAACCGTGAGGGGAGCACTAATCTGTGATTCGAGAAGGTCTTCTTCTACGAGAGCAACCTGTTCAGCAGGAGCGAAGTGGACCGAAGCCCCCTCGACCGCATCAGCTGCGATGCAGAGCCATGAGCAGAGGGCGGTGGCGTGAGTCGCTGCGTTGTGGTGCTCATGTTGCCCCATGTGGGCGGTGAGTTGCGGGTAGACGATCCCGCTGAGCGCCACGAGCCAGAGCGCGAATCCTGCGACTGCAAGTTGTCGAATTCTACGGACCATAATCCGAACGCCGCTTTCCACTTCAGCCTTTAGCCTGAATACCTGGGTCTAAGACTTTCATCGAACAGCCGCTGCCTTTAGGGGCTCCGTTTTCTGAATCCGTGCGACAATTTCATCGATCTTCTGCTCGGTCAGCAGCCCGCCCTTGATATATTCCTGCACGCGCCCTTCTTGATCGATGAAGATGCTCACAGGTAACCCGAACACGCCGAACTGATTGGCCACTTTGTTGTCGCGATCCATCAAGACCGGGAAGGTGTGGCCGTACTGTTTGATGTGCTCACGGACTCTGGCGTCGTCCTCCAATTCGTTGACGGCGAGAACCACGAAGCC
>CAYNDW010000518.1:0-5157 GCA_964395375.1 uncultured Cytophagia bacterium | reverse complement strand
TGGAGCATTTGCCGATTCATGATCGCACGGTGGACGCCGCCATCGCGAGTATGGTGCTGCATCATGTATCCAATCCCGGCAATGCGATAGCTGAAGTGTATCGCGTGCTCAAACGCGGTGGCATGTTCGTCATCGCCGACTTGCTCGAACACAACATCGCGGAGATGCGCGAGAAATACGCCGATCTTTGGCTCGGCTTCAAAAAAAGCGATCTCAACAAGTGGCTCGCGGCCGCGGGATTCATCGTGCAAAAAACCGAAGTGCTCGATAAACATAAAACCATGAAAGTTCTGTTAATCCAAGCAACCAAAAGCTAACGCGTCGTAGCGCAAGCATTCGTGCTTGCAGACAAGATGTCTGCGCTACTTCCCTCGAAAGTTCTGTCAATCCAAGCAACCAAAAGCTAACGCGTCGTAGCGCAAGCATCCGCGCTTGCAGACAAGATGTCTGCGCTACTTCCCCCTCAAACTAAAGGATCCCTCATGTACGAAACCGAAGTTGTCACCACGCCCGCGACGCAAACCAACACGAACGGCAAAAGCGCCGGCAACGGCTCGGCCTTTCATGATTACAAAGTTGCGGACATCAAGTTGGCCGAATGGGGCCGCAAAGAAATTGAATTGGCCGAAAAAGAAATGCCGGGCCTCATGGCGTTGCGAGAGGAATTTCGCGTGACACAACCGCTCGCGGGCGCGCGCATCGCCGGCTCGTTGCACATGACCATCGAAACCGCGGTGCTCATCGAAACGCTCGTGAAGCTCGGCGCCAAAGTGCGTTGGGCCTCGTGCAACATTTTCTCAACGCAAGATCAAGCCGCGGCGGCCATTGCGGCGGCCGGCACTCCGGTGTTCGCGTGGAAGGGCGAAAGCGAAGAGGAGTATTGGTGGTGCACCGACCAAACGCTGAAATTCGAAAACGGCCAAGGCCCCAACATGATTCTCGATGACGGCGGCGATCTCACGCACTGGGTGCATGAGAAACGTCCCGACCTGCTGCCCGCGATCAAGGGCATCTCCGAGGAAACCACGACCGGCGTGCATGCGCTCTACAAGCGTTTGAAGGAAGGCAAACTTAAAGTGCCGGCGATCAACGTGAACGACTCCGTCACGAAGAGCAAGTTCGACAATCTCTATGGCTGCCGCGAATCATTGGCCGACGGCATCAAACGCGCGACTGATGTAATGATCGCGGGCAAAGTCGCGATTGTCGCGGGTTTCGGCGAGGTCGGCAAAGGCTCGGCGCAATCGCTGCGCGGCTTTGGCGCGCGCGTGATTGTGACCGAGGTCGATCCGATTTGCGCGCTGCAAGCCGCGATGGAAGGCTATGAAGTCGCGACCATGGAAGATTACGTTGGGCGCGCGGATATCTTCGTCACGGCCACGGGCTGCAAAGACGTGGTGACCATCGAGCATTTGAAGAGAATGAAAGACGGCGCGATCGTGTGCAACATCGGCCACTTCGATATCGAGATTCAAGTCGCGCAGCTCAATGCTTTCCCCGGCGTCAAGAAGGTTGAGATCAAACCGCAAGTGGATAAATACACCTTCCCGGACGGCCATTGCATTCTGTTGCTCGCCGAAGGCCGTTTGGTGAATCTCGGCTGCGCTTCCGGCCATCCTTCTTTCGTGATGTCGAACTCTTTCACCAACCAAGTGCTCGCGCAAATCGAGTTGTTCAACAACAAACATGAGATCGGCGTTTACGTTCTGCCCAAGCATTTGGATGAAAAAGTCGCGCGCCTGCATTTAGAAAAAATCGGCGTGAGGCTCACCCAGCTTTCAAACGAACAGGCGGAGTATCTGGGCGTGCCGCTGCAGGGACCGT
Organism: uncultured Cytophagia bacterium; assembly: GCA_964395375.1. Lineage (GTDB taxonomy): Bacteria > Zhuqueibacterota > Zhuqueibacteria > Zhuqueibacterales > Zhuqueibacteraceae > JABWAN01. Next base: position 3,333 of record CAYNDW010000518.1, on the reverse strand, counting down.
ACAAGCCGGATTATTACCGGTATTAAGTTCGTAGTAGACCCTTTAGGGTCAGAAGGCCCAGAACAACCCGTGCCTAAAGGCGCTACTACAAACTCTAAGGGCAGGAGCAATCCTGCCCTTTTTATTTGTGTAAAATTATTTCTTGGATTTCAAGCAGTGCTTCTATAAAATATCAACATGCCGCTGCGCAATAGCGCGCGCTGTCGAACGAATCACTCTCCCCTTCGTCTTTTGGAACGGGCGCACTGCATCTCATGTGACTTGCGAAAGGACGACCACCATGCTTATCAAACACGAAAAAGACTGCTTGGAAATCATCGCGAACGACGGCTGCCATCTGCGCGAGTTGCTCCATCCCGACCGTGATGCCGCGAACATTTCATACTCGCTCGCCATTGCCTACGTCGAGCCGGGCAAAGCCACGTATCAACATTACCTGCGCCAATCCGAAGTGTATTACCTCATCGAAGGCATTGGCCGTATGCACATCGCGGATGAAGTGCAAGAGGTGCATCCCGGCGACACGGTTTATATTCCGCCAAACAAAAATCAATGGATCGAAAACATCGGCGAGAACGTGCTCGTCTTTGCCGCGCTCGTCAGCCCGCCCTGGCGCGACGAAGATGACGTGAGAATTTAATTCAACTGCGCGAACCCTCCCAACACTGTCATTCTGGAAAAACCTTCCCTCGTGCTCGAAATGCAGCTCATTTGAAGTTGGCGCCGGGTGCGAGGGAAGGCTCTTACAGAATGACATTCAACGAGGCGTCGCGCGCAAACCTACCCAATTGGAGTTCCATGCGCATCGCCTGCCTGCCTCTGTTTATCATCATCAGCTTCTTTGCTTTGATCGGCTTCGATACTCCCGCAATTCAAAACAACGCTACACGCCTGCCCAACCGCGAAGAATTGTGGCGCAGCATGATGGAGAGCGGACGCCTCGTCGTGATTCACTCCGCTCCCAATGAACGCACGGCGCAAGCTTATCGCGACTATTTGAGCACGGGCCGCATGCGGCGCTTTCCCATGACGATCACGACTGATACGCAATTCTCCGCGGACAGCCTCGCGCATTTGCCGGTGCGTGTGCTCGGCGCGCTCACCACGAATCGCCTCATTCAACCTGTGTTGCCCGGCCTTCCACTTGAGCAAATCCCCGGCGGCTTTCGTTTCAGCGGCAAAGACTATCGCGATTCGAGCGACGTGGTTTCGCTCTTCTATCCCAACCCGCGCAATCCGCGCATGCAGCTTCGCCTCACCACCGGCAACAGCGACGCCGCAATTCTGCACTACCTCAACAATCGTCAACTTTACGGCGTTGAGACCGGCGACTATTGCGTGATCTCCCAAGGCCGCGTCGACCTCATCGGCTTTTTTCAAGACACCGGCAAACACGCTTGGCAAATCGCGCACGCGCGCGAATATCGTTTCGACGCTGCGCAAAAGCCCGCGCTCGAGTCGAGGCATTTCACGTTCATCACGCACGGGCAAAATTTCAAAGCAGAAGATTTGAAAGCATTGGCGGAGCAGCAAGAGGCGAAACTTCAACTGCTCCTGCAGCGCTTGAACCTTTCAACGGCGCAGGCCGACAACCTTCTCAAACTCTCCGTGCATTTGTGGAGCACGTTGGAAGAGAAGGCGCTCTTCACGCGCAACTCGGAATTGTGCCACGCGGATTGGTCGCGCTGGGAAGTGCACCTCATGTGGAACGAGAAACTGCGCGGCAATGATTTCATGGCCGAGGCGGAATGTTTCGCGCAAAAGCTTTTGCCGCAAACCGCCTCCGCGGCGCTGCGCGAAGGCCTTGCCGTGGCGCTTTCACAAAACTGGCGCGGCCTCGGATTTCAAGCATGGGCCGCACGCCTCGTTTCAACCAATAACACCGTGCCGCTTGCCGAACTTTTCGATCCCGAAATTTGGCAAACCGAGTCTCCGCTCGCGCGGCAAATTCAACTCGGCAGCTTTGTGGATTTTTTGCTGAAGCATTTTTCTTCGGAAGAATTCCAACAGCTTTATCGCGCGTGGCCGCAACGCGGCGCGCCACAAAATTTCCCGCGCGGGGAGAGTTGGGCTTCGCTTAATAAGAAATGGGAAGAGGCGACGCGCAGCATTCCCGCGCTCGCTTTGCGCCACGCGCAACCGCCAACGATCACGCCCCAAAATCTTCAGCGTGGATTTTGTTATGCACACGAAGGCTATCAAATCTTCAACGGCTACATGGGCCATCGCTCGCGTGAGGCATTGCAAAAACTCGTGGACCTGGGCGCGAACGCGGTCTCGATCACACCGTTCGGCTATTTGCGCGATCCCAATCAACCCGAATTTTTGCGGCGCAGCGAAGGCGTTAATTCGGAGAATGATGAAAGCCTGCTCGCGAGCATGTATTGGGCGCAAGAACTCGGCATGCACGCTATGCTCAAGCCGCACATCCTCATGGCCGGTCCACGTTGGGGCTGGCCCGGGGACGTGACCATGAACTCGCCGCAAGATTGGCAAAAGTTTTTTGATCGCTACGAACGCTGGATGCGCCACTATGCGTTGCTCGCGGAAATGTACGGCTTCGATAGTCTCTGCCTCGGCGTGGAATTGGTGCAGACCACGCGCAACCACGAAGCCGAATGGCGCGCGATCATTCGCAAAATGCGCGGCATTTATTCCGGCCCGATCGTGTATGCTTCGAATTGGGGCGAAGAGTTCGAGCGCCTTACTTTGTGGAACGAGTTGGATGCGATTGCGCTCAATTGCTATTACCCGCTCTCCGAACGCGAAAGCGCGAGCGACGCCGAGTTGTTCGAGGGCGCGCAGAACATCGTCGCGAAGATCGAAGGCATCGCGCAAAAATATCGCAAGCCGGTTTTGATTACGGAGATCGGTTTCGCCTCGCGCGCGCAAACATGGCGACAGCCGCACAGCGACGATCGCCGCGCGCCGGCTTACATGGCCGATCAAGCGCGTTGTTATGAAGCCATGATGAAAGCCTTGTGGGACAAGCCGTGGTTCGCCGGCATCTATTGGTGGAAGTGGCCTACCGACCTCTCCGACGGCGGCCCGAACGACAATCAATTCACGCCGAACAACAAACCCGGCGCGCAGGTGATCGCGAAGTGGTATCGGCAAGAGAGAGGGAAGAAGGCGGAGACGGGGCAGTAACACTTCGCTTTCGCAACCACACGCCCGCATGTCATTCTCGGAAGAATCTTCCCTAGCGCTCGGCACCTAAGCAAACGCCTCCCGCAAAGACGCAGAGCCGCAAAGATATCGCAAAGAAAACCTTTGCGGGGTCTTTGCGCCTTAGCGTCTTTGCGGGAGTTCTTTTTGAAATAGAAAACCAAC
>CAYNDW010000517.1:3977-5159 GCA_964395375.1 uncultured Cytophagia bacterium | reverse complement strand
GCCAGACTTCCGCCGACCATGCCGGGCTGACGCCGAGAGCCAACCCGGCGACGGCTAATGAACAAGCTCTCACAAGATGTTGTAGCGTACGCATCGTCATGACTCCTGCGTTGTAGTGTGGATAACAGCCATTCCTGTTGCCTTCTCAGTCCCATTACGATTCATCATCGTCCAACCCGAGCAGCGCTCGTTTCCGTTTCCCCTCCCGACCCGGCGGAAACCGCAGATAGATCGGTGGCCCTTTCTTGGTTCGCTGCGCCTCCAAGCCCTTGTCGGCAATCCCAATCTCCTGCCTCGCCTGGGTCAGATCCAACGAGCCCGACTGCCTAGGGGCCTTCCACGCTCGGCCCATCGCACGCGCCCAGCACCGGTCGATAAACAGCCAGACCCCCTGCATGATCCCACCTCCGCGATTCGGAGCCTACGGAATCGTCACGCTCGGATGCTCGATCATCATCATCGTCATCATGCCGCCTGGGAACACGTCGTCGTTCGTCATTTCCCGCTCCGTGTGCGAGTGCCACATGAATGTGAGCGCGCCGGTCGGGTTATTGCCACCCTGCCCGGGAGGCAACCCCGCCAGCTGGCCGATGAATGGACTGCCGCTCCAATTGCCGCCGAAGGTTAGGCTCTGAAGATCCGGCATCGTCGTCGGCAACGGCTTCCCGTGATCAGGACAATATTCATGGGTGACGGAATCATAGCCAGTCGGGTTGTTACAGGTGTGGGCAGTCTCCGGCAGGTTCGGATCACCGTAGATGTCCCAGCCCAGTTTCTCGCCGGTCCAGGTAAAGATCGCATCGACGGTTCCACCCGGGACCATCGTGATGGTGAAATTGGATTCGGCCAAGTCGGCGCCGGCCCCGGGCGCGCTTTGCAGCAGCCGCCCGTCGCGCGCGATGATCCAAGCATTATTGCCGTGGTGATGGAAGGGATGGAGATCCCGTCCCGCGCCGATGAGCCGCATCAAGGCCCGCTCGCCCGGGTGGATCTGCGGCATGCTGTTATAGGGTTGGTACGCCAGCCAGGGGGCTTGATTGCCCGCACCCAACATCGTGTCCGGCGCGTTGCGGCCGTTGATGAACCACAGCGTCGAGTGATAGGTGCTGAAATCCACCTGGTTCATCATCCCGAAATCGACAAGTCGATGGATGTTGCCATCCATTTCCGTGAGGAGGAACA
>CAYNDW010000517.1:0-3967 GCA_964395375.1 uncultured Cytophagia bacterium | reverse complement strand
GGAGGAACAAATACTCCCGCTCGAAAGCGCTGCTCGGATGTTCGTAGGCTTGGTGCTGAGGATCGGCGGCGTTGGGCCGCACGATCAGCGCCCCGACCAATCCCATTTCGACTTCCAGATCCTGCTGTGTCCCGCTGTGATAGAGATAGGTACCGGGCTGCGAGGCCGTAAACGTATACGTCACGGTACAGTCTGTGGGTACAATCGGCACGCAGGGCGCCGCCGGTACTTCTTGAGTCAAGATCCCGGTGGTTCCACCCGTAGCTGTCACGTTCGCCTGCCCTGGGAATACGATGGAAACGGGAACAGCATTTGTTCCCGTCAACTCGTTCGTGAGCGTGACGGTCACCAGATCGCCCTGATTGACGATCATCGTCGGCCCCGGGTACTGCATCAATCCATTTCCATTCGCGTACCCCCAGCCCAGCAGGCTCTGTCCGTCACCGGTGGAAATGAGCCCGGTCTTAGCCACCAGGGCAAAACTTGGCCCGGTGATGCCGTCGACTGTCGCCAGCGCCTGGTCCGGGTGCAGACCCGGCAGGACCGCCAGCGCGGTAAAGAGCGTCAAGATCCCTCTGGTCATCGTTGCCATGTTCATCGTCGTGCTCCTTCGTGTATCCGGTCGGTCAGGCTTACAGAATGTGGATCTCGGTCATCATTCCGCCGAAGTCTTCCGTATTGTTGCTGAGATAATTCAGGTTCGTTGTGTAGAGCGCATAGGTGCCGGGCGCGACACCGGTCGTGTCGATGATGACGTCCACCGCTTCCCCTCCACCCAGCGTCACCGAACTCGTGTCGTAGTAGGCTGGGAGTCCGCTCGGCCCCTTGAGAATGTGCGCGCCGGTGCCCACCACTTTCATGGGCAGCCCCATTGCGGACAGGGTGTAGAAACCTGTGATGTTGAGATTGCTGATTCGGAGCAGAATCTTCTGCCCAGCCGTCGCCTGGACCAGCGACGACTGCGGGTTGGATGACACATTGGCGCTCAGATATGCGGCGTCAATTTTTTCTTGCGGCGCAGGCAATGGAGCGAGATTCACCGTATCCGGATAACCGCGGCCGTTGAGCATCGGATAGGTATCGAGCAAGTTGGCGAATGGCAGGGGCTGGACACCTAAGTGGAGATCGTGAAAGACCGGATCCATCGAGCCGATTTGGAGCGGCATCTCCACATCGTAGCGAGTCGAGCCATCGCCGTCGTTGTAGACGTACATGTGGCCGGTCAGATGAGTATGGGAGCCGAGTACCGTGTTATTCGGCAAGTCATTCTGCTTCGGCGTCACATAGAGGTTGCCGAGCATGCCCATCTCCATATGTTCTGCTGCTTCAACGTGGCAGTGATACATGAAGGTGCCGACTTCGACCGGCTCATAGTAGTAGGTCAGGCTCGAACTGGGATTGATGCTGATGCTGGCTTCCGGTTCTCCGTCGTACGCCGTCGCCGCATTCGGGAATCCATGCCAGTGCACACTATGCGGATCAAAGAGATCAGGCCGCATAACGGTCCCAGCGTTGGAAAGAGTGAGGTAGACCTTGTCGCCCTCCTTAAAGTACATCGTCGGCGCCGCGAACTGGGCCGCGAGGGTGCCGTAGCCCAGGGAACTCGCAGCCGGACGTCCGGGTGCGGCGAGATCCGAAAACCCGAATATATACACTCCAGGTCGGCCGTCGGCCATGCGGATGAACCCGTCGCTGCCAGCCAGATGCCTACATTCGATGCCCGGCGTGTCGCTGATCGCGTCACCATTGGTATCGCCGGGACATTGCACGTTCACGATCGCCTCGGCGTTCATGCCGGAGAGCCCGATGCCGGCGGTCATCAGAAGCGTTAGTACGTACCGTTTTGCGAATTACATATGTGTTTCCTCCTTCACTGCTCCCGGCCCCGCGACACGGCGCGGGGCCGGGGCGTTCTCAGTTAGTACAGCTGAATCGTTACCGACAGGTCAGTGCTCACGCCTCCCGTGAGCGACCGGACTCTGACGGTGTCACCTGGAGCTGCTAACGGGGTCGCTGGAAGCTCAGCAAAGGACCAGGTTCCGTCCTGCTGAACGGTCGCCGTCCCGATGATGGCCTGTACGCCAAGCCTCACACGGTAGATCGTCAGGGTACCGCAGACATTTGGCGTCCCCGTGCAACTGGTGGGCATCACCGTACTCGTGCCGTTGATGGTCCACGACGCGTCGCTATTCGGGCTCCCGACCGGTCCGGGTGGGTTCCTGAAGAGCGCCTGTGTCACCGCAATCGTCTCAGGCTTCGGCGACACCACGATGGTAAACTGCTGGCTTGTGAACCGACCCAGCCTGTCCGTGGCCCGTACAGTCACAGTGGTGTTGTACGGCAGCGCGACGTTCGGATTCAGGATCGCCGGCGTCCACGAGATCACGCCCGTGTTGGAGTCGATCGTCATGACGCCCCTACTCCCGTTCGCCGGTGGACCCTGCGTGAAACTGTAGGTCAACGGCGGCGCGGTAAGCGTCGTCGCCTCGACATCGTAGGTATAGAGGTCGCCAATCGTCGCTGTGGTCACCGGTGTCGAGGTGATCACCGGCGGTCCTGCGACTGTGAAGTTCACCGTCAGTGGGATACCGGCCGTGCCTAGGGCGCCATCCAAGCTATAGGGCGTCGCCGTCAAGGTATGCGGACCGGGATTTAAGGTTATCCCCGCAAAGTTGGCGTTGGTGCCGCCGCTCGGCAGCGAGTAGACAACGCTATTGTCGGTCACAGGCGCGGGATTCGTCGCGCCGCTTAACGTGAATCTCACACTCTGGACGGACCCCGGCAACGACACATTCGCCTGCATGTTGACCTGACAGTTGCCGCATAGATCGAGGCGATCAATGATGGCTCCGTTGGTCAAGGGACCGATCACCACGTTGTCATCGGCATCGCGCAAGGTGAAGCTGACAACTGCCGGCATCGGAGGCGCCACATTCACGTTGTAGCTCTGGGTGGCAAAGAGCCCACCCTGGTCCTGCACACGCACAACCACTGCATGAAGCCCGGCTTGAAGATCAGTCGGTGTCCATTGCACAAGCCCACTCGCGCTGACCGTCATGCCGGCTGGGAACGTCGTCAGGCTATAGGACAAGAGGTCGCCCGCGTTCGGGTCCGCCGCCAGCACTTGATAGCTATAGAGCTGCAAGGCGACCGCCGCCGTGATCGGGGTGGAATTGATCACCGGCGCCAAATTTCCTGCCGCTCCGGACGTTTCGTCCGCGCCGATATCGGTGCGGATGATCGTATCGCTGTTCCCATCGGTCGGCCTCGGCTGTCCGTCGACATCGGCCGCCAGCAGAGGCGAGACCGTCAATGCCGCGTCGTTTCCGGCATCGATCGCCGGCGAAAGAGCCGCCAAGTGATAGTTACCGGCCGGCGTCAGCGGGCCGTAGTGCACGTCGATGAAGTTCCCGCCCTCATCCAGCGCTGCCGCGGTCGCCAGCGTCGTAGTGAATTCGAGCTGGACGATGGTGCCGTCTGGTTGCACGGTGCTGAATCCAGGCGGCGCGTTGAAGTAGGGATTCGCTAACACGCTCGTCGAGTCGGCCACGAGTAGATTCGAGATATCGTAGCCGATGGTGCTGTCGGTCAAGATGCCGTTCATCGGATGCAAGAGGAAGCCGGACCCTTCCGGCAACACCGCCAAATCCTCCACGCCGGCGGTCTTGAGCTGGCCGACCGGCTGCGGAAGCTGCGTATTGACTTCCCAGAACATCGAGCGGTTGTTCAGCACGATGTTGTTTTCCATGACTGGATCGGAGTACCGCGCGCAATTCGCCGCTTCTTGGAACGCCTGGCAGAGCCCGGCGCCGTGGCGGCTGGACACGATACCTGCCGGCTGCGGATTCGACACGTTCGGCACACCGGGCGTGAAGGCCAAACCCGCCGTCGCCGTGCTGTCGTTGTGCGCAACGGTGTTGTTGATCATCGTGACCTTGGCCGCGTCCTGCATAGCAATGCCGCCTCC
>CAYNDW010000516.1:0-5163 GCA_964395375.1 uncultured Cytophagia bacterium | reverse complement strand
TGAACGAGTTTCATATGCAGGCGTAAAGGCCTAATAAAAATTTTATGCCAGGTCATTGTGATCGTACTGCGCGTACATAGTGCAGGTCACTCAAATCGTCGTGATAACAAATGCCAACACCCAAATTGACAGTCCACGCTCGATTGCTGCTTATCATATCTTTAGTCCAAAGCCAAAATTGCTTCTGTTCAAAAACACCATCAATGTATAAATCCCCATTTTTCTTCTTGGACTCCATCAATGACATGGCTTCCTTCAAGGTCGGCAGGCGCCAATCGGTATAGCCGCCAAAGTTTTGGTCATTCAACTCCTGTATATATTTCTTGGCGCCCCAGTAAGTCACACCAGTTGACGAACCGGACTGTTGCCAGATCAAACCTGTTGCATTGTCTTGGACAATAGTAGAATTCTTGATGCTATATTGATTGTCGATGCCTTTCCCAGACATGTTCCACAAGCTATGAAAAAAGCTGTTCGTCGCAAGCAAGTTCTTCACTCCGTCTTCACGAAGATAATGAATAATAACATCTGGAGTGGTGTAGTGCGACGAATCAATTGGTAACACTGCAGTCGTTTCTTGTCGAGCATGAGACGCAATGACGAGAACCTCAAGAGCATTCGTATCGTTTGAAACGATCTCTTCAAATGGCTTTGCAAAAGAAGAATCATTTTTCATATTTGATCTCTTTCTGGCGACCTTGCAAACATTACTCAGATAAACTTGACCGTCATAACCAATTTGCTCGACACGGTAGCGTGATTCCTCCTCAATCGGGGCCTCATCGTCTTGATAAAAACTTCTGAAAGTCATAACGATCAATTCATCATTACGAAAAACAACCGTTATCACTTTCTCAGAACGAAGGTTATCAGAAAGCCGATTTTGCCATTTTAATTGAAAACTCTCCGGTTTTTGTGCGGGCGTTGAAACCTCCAAAGTTATTGACATGTTTTTTTCGAAGTTCTTATTGTTCTCTTGCTTTCCATTCGGGAAAGAGGGGAATGTAACGAAAGTTGAAGTGGGCCGAAAGGCTGTTCTCAGCGGTTCGATAAATTCCGTCGACACAGGCAAAGTTTTAAACTCGTCAAGATTGTTAACGCCCACATACCTCGGTTGTGATTCGGCAAATTGGGCATAACTTTCTTCATGCTCAAAAGGCTTTCCAAGCTGGCCATTGACAGAGATAGCCCAGAAGGGTTCGTGATAACGCGGATCACGGGACGATATTTCCGGCACATCTTGGACCTTCATTCTGAATTCATAATAGGTAAATTGGTTTTTTAAAATAACAGGCTTCGTTGGAATTGGGATTCTCTGAATTCGATTTTTTTGATAAAAAACGATCTCAACTGAAAGAGTTTCAGCAGGAGTTTGTAAAGCGCTGACGGCTCGCCCATTCATTATGCGGCTTCGGGAATGCCCTACAGGCTGCTCGATTTTTACACTGACAAGAGGAGGTTGCGTTCGAAAAAAAACTGGTATTGGGTCCGACAATGCTTCCCCTCGAAAACCAACACGCAACCAATGCTTTCCATCGTGCAACATGGAATCGGGTAAATCTAATTCTTTGGGCGTAAAACGCCAACACAAAGGGCTTTCGTGCGCAATTATCTGGCCGCTTTCGGGAAACAATAATTCTTTGAATTCTACATTAAGTGGTAGAGGACGGTTGGCAGGAGGATTTGTGGCCGTGATAAAGATGTTGAAATCATCCTTTATGATGGGGTTTTTAATTTCAAATTTCGGCGGCGAACCTTTGAAGAAGTCATTCAGTTTGGGAATAAGTTGGAAAATCCCTAAAAGTACTGGAACGAGGACTCCGCCGAGCAGTAGTTGCCACCATTGCAAACGTTGTTGTTGCTCCGAGGCTTGAGAAGTGTTTCTTGCGGCATCGGCAGAAAACTTGGCTTTTATCTTTTTTCTCATACACGAACCCCTGATTGGCGATTCACTGCGTGCAAGCATAAACGCCTGCGAAAGAAGCGCAAGTCTTTTTAATTCATGCGTTTTTATTAATCACATACGTTTCGCATTATATTCCTATAGGGCAGTTCGGTTTTATTATAAGCATATAGCAAAAAAATAAAAACTCGCGTATAGAAACACAAGCAAAAACTTTGTGTGAGGAAGATGATTTTTCCTCCTTATGAGTTCTTGTTTCACGATTTCAGAATTTGATCGTCAAATTGCATTAGGCTACTTCCTCTAAAGCAGTGTAGCTGCGACTCCTAAAGAAAGGCGCGACTTTCATGAAGAGGGCATAATATCCAAGGCTCACCGCGGAGCGCAATGTGGCTTCTGCTTTACGCTTCAATAGATGTTCGGAAGCTTGCAAGAAATCACGTCCCATCATCGTGCTCACTCGCAGTAGATTTTTTAACTTCCGAAGGTGGGTTAAACCCAGCAGGATTTTTGCGCTCTTGTCCGCGGGCAGCTCTTGCACCATGCGGCGGTTAAAGCGCAGATACTCTTCCAATACTTGATCGGCTTTTCCAGGAGCTTGAATGTTAATTGCGATCCAACTTTCGTTTGCAACTTCCCAATCGACTTCGCGTGCGAGCTTGATCATTTTGACGGCAGGAAAGCATTCCTGCACCAATTGCAAGGCTCTTTCAAGATGTGGCCCAAGCGCGTGCGCTAGTGTGAATTGACGCACCTCGTCGGGGCAATAGACGCCTGCAATATAATGCGAAGAGGGTGAAGCCAACGGCGCAGGTTTGATTTCAGATTTCGCGGCAGAATTGCGGTAGGTTTTATTTTGTGCATACAACGCCGGCTTCCTCTCGGCCGTAGCGGGGGCAACATACTCCGCGCGCATATCAGAAGTTTTGTTCGAACTGATCGCAGCGTTGTCGTCAGCGTGAGAATATTGGACGGGCGTGTTGGTCTTCGCGCTTCTCTTGTTGCGATTCATACAGGCTTGCTCCGAATTATGGACACAACATTGTAGGCTTTTCGCCGGCGAGATGCAAGTCGGAAGATGAACATGCTTCAACTCGTTTGCCGCATGATAAGCATCATCCCTCAAAACTTATAACCCAAATTGAAATACGTCAGCGCATTATGGCGATTGCCTTGCGCGAACGTGAACTCGATCGGGCCGAGAGGAGTGATGGCGCCGAAGGTGAAAGCCATGCCTGTGGCGATGCGGTCGGTTTGCATTAAGTCGCGCGTGCGGTTGGCGACGTTGCCGAGATTGAAGCGCGCGAGCACGTAGCGGCGCGACGAGGCTTCATATTGCAAACCAAGCATCGCGGCCCAAAGTCTTTTGCCCGATAATTCTTGCAAGCGCAAGCCCCAAAATGAATCCGCGCCGCCGAGGAACATTTGCAAATGCCGCGGCACATGCGCGCCGTTCGCGGCTCCGGCCTGCAACGCACTCAAACCGGTCCAGCGCCGGTTGAGCGGCACATAGCTTTGCCATTGCAACACATGGCGCGTGAAAGTCGTGGTGCTGACAATGCCTTGCTCCGCGGCTTCGCTTTTGATTTGCAGCGTGGAGCCGCGCGTGGGAAAAAGATTGCGATTGAGATTGTCGGCGTGCAGCGAGAAAAAGTAAGCGATATAGTTTTGCGTGATGGTGGGAAAATCCTCCGGCGCAATGTCCGGCGAAAAGCGCGCGTATTCTTTTTTTAAACCCAAACCGACATTAATCGTGTTGGAAAAGAGCGAGCCGATAAAAATTTCTCCGGAGCTGGTGTTGTAGCGCCAACTCGAAGTGCGGCGGCCGTTGTCATAATAGAACAGCGAATTGCGTTGATGCTTGAGCCGGCCGCGCAACCCCATGCCCGGCAGAAAGCCGATGTGAATGTAGTATTGCGCGTCGAGTTGAATCTCCTGCCCGAGTCGCGTTTCGATGACGAGATTGGAGCCATGTTCCGCCAAATTGCGAAACGAAGTGCCGAGCAAGAGCGAGGCTTTGGTGTCGCGGTCATAGCGCAAGCTCGTATGAAAAAATTCCGTGGTCTTTTCGAGCACTTGCACGAGGAGCGCCGTGCCTTGCGCGCTCGGGTCGAGCCGATACGTCACGCGCTCGAAAAAGTGTGTGCTGTACAATCGCGCCATCGCGTGCTCCAGCTCCGTCGCGCTGACCCACGTCGGCGCGAGTAAACGCAATTCCGCGAGCACGAGCCGTTGCGAGACTTCGCGCAGGCCTTCGATCTTTATCGCGTTGAGATAAATGGAATCGACTTGCGCGATGTTCGTGCGCGGCATGTAGGGCGCAATGCGATTGAGCGAATCCGCCAACGCGCGCAACTCCGGCAAGCGCGCACGGGCTGCGCGTTCGCCTGCGGCAATGGCTTCCGCAACGCGATCGAAACTAAACGTGCTCACTTCGTTGAGATTGGGCTCGAGCAAAATATCGCAAAGCTGCTGCTGCCTCTTTTGCGAAGCCACTTCGAGAAAGCCGATGGTTTGCCGCATGATGTCGAGAAACGATTCCAAGCTGTCGGGCGCTTCGAGCTTGCTGCTCACATCCACGCCGATGACGATATCTGCGCCGAGGCTGCGCACATCTTCCGCGGGGAAATTGCGCACGAGGCCGCCATCGACATACAAACGCCCGGCTAGTTTCACCGGCGTGAACACCGTGGGAATCGCCATGCTCGCGCGCAACGCTTCGGGCAGAAAGCCGCTGCTGAGCGTGATCGCTTCGCCATTGGCCAAATCGGTCGCGACGCAGGCAAAAGGAATCGGCAAGGCGGTGAAATCTTGAATGTGGTGCGCGGGCCAGGTGAGCCGTGTGATCATCGTTGAAATGCGTTGCCCGGCGCTGAGGCCCGTGGGCAATTTGATGCGCTTGCTTTGAATGGGGAAAGAAACCATGTAGCGTTCGTCGCGCAATTTCTCCTGCATAGCGAGCGCGCGTCGCGGAATGTCGTCCGTGAACACGCTTTGCCAATCCGTGGTGCGCGCGATTTCTTCCAACGCTTTTGCATCATAGCCGATCGCATAGAGCGCGCCAATGATGGCTCCCATGCTCGTGCCTGCAATTGCGTCGATGGGCATGTCGACTTCTTCCAAAACTTTGAGCACGCCGACGTGCGCAAAGCCTTTCGCTCCGCCGCCGCTGAGCGCGAGGCCGAGCTTGGGGCGAGGTTGCGCGAAGGCGGAGAAAGAGAAGAGAAGCAATATGCTCGCGATAATTTTCATGACGTGCT
>CAYNDW010000515.1:0-5182 GCA_964395375.1 uncultured Cytophagia bacterium | reverse complement strand
ACGGCGTTGCTGGCAGACTCGAATTGCAGCATTGCGGAGATCGGTTTTTTGCTCGGCTTCGGCGAATTGAGTTCGTTCTCTCGCGCATTCAAACACTGGACCGGGCATTCGCCCGCGGAGTATCGCGCAAAAATGTTGGCTGCTCCCCTTCCCCTCTCTCCTCAGAACTCTCTTTAAAAATTTCCCACTCCGCCTTTCATTGGCGGAATTTGCCAACAACTTTGGCAATTGCAGCCAAATCCTCAAAAGCCTCTCTTCGTCTAACTCAGCAAAAGAATAGCTGGCCGCGATAACGATTGCGGCGCGCATTTACTTTTGAGAGTTGAGGAGAGCGCCATGGTACACCTCTGTCCGAATTGCCACAAAGCGTTGGAGCATAAAGTTAAATATTGCTCCTCACGTTGCGCTCGCGAAGTGCGACGACAACGCTTGCGGATTTCAGCGGCAGCGCTTGCAAGCTTCGTGTTGCTGGCAATCGCGCTATCCACTTCACCGCGCAACGGTCTGCAGCCGGAGCCGCGCGCGCCGCTCTCGCTAGCCGAACTGCAAAAATTGGCGTTGGAGGATTCGTGCTCCATCTGCGCGGGCAAGGGCAAGGTCGATTGCAAAGTCTGCATTGCCGGGAAAATTTTTTATATGGGGACGAGCGCGGATTGCAGCCGCTGCAACGGCAAAGGCTGGATTATTTGTCCGGCTTGCAAGGGCAAGCGCATCGGGCGTAGCGTGGTTCAGCCGCGGCGTGCGAACAAATTGTTAATGCCAGGGCAAGCCGTGGCATATCGAAACTTGAATTCCGATTTTGAAAATCACAGCCCCAAGGAGCATCATCATGATTGAGCAATGGATCATCAAAAACGCCGAAAATCTGCAATTCATTTTATTCTTCGCGCTGTTGTTCATCTTCGGTCTCGCCGAGTTTTTTGAGCCAAAGCGTCCGGGGCCGATGCATCGCAAAGAACGCTGGCTCACCAATTTTCTGCTCACTGCGCTCAACGTTGTCGTGTTGAGCCTCCTGCCCGTGACGTTCTTCGGCGCCGCAGTCTGGGCGCAGCAAAACGGCCTCGGACTTTTCAATCAAACCGCGTTGCCGTTCGCTGTGTCGCTCATCGGCAACTTGCTCGGGCGCGGGTTCATTTCATTCTTCACGCATTATCTCATGCACAAAGCGCCGCTGCTGTGGCGTTTGCACCGCGTACATCATCTCGACACGGAAATGGATATCTCCACCACCGTGCGCTTTCATCCGCTGGAGTTCGCGGCTGCGCTGCTCATCGGCATTCCGATTGTGATCGCCCTCGGCTTGTCGTTGTGGATTTTGCTGCTGTATGAAATTTTAGATGCCGTCGTGAATTTGTTCTCCCACGCCAATGTTCGCGTGCCCGTTGCGCTCAATCGCGTGTTGCGCTATGTCATCGTCACGCCGGATCTGCACCGGGTGCATCATTCCGCGTGGCAACCCGAGACGGACAGCAACTTCAGCGCGGTGTTTCCGATTTGGGATATCGTCTTCGGCACGTTTCGCACGCACACGCGCGCGCCGCAGGCGACGATGGAACTTGGACTCGAAGAGGTGCGCGATCAGCGCGCGAACCGTTTGGACTGGTTGCTGCAGTCGCCGTTGGTGGGAAGGCTGGAAGAAAGAAAAGAGTGACGCGCACGTTGTAAAATTCGGCTTGGCAATTTAAGCGCGCCACGATAAATTGGCGCGCATGATTCACAGACCAAATTGCAGAAAGGAATATGATGCGCAAACTCGTTTACCACGTTGCGATGACGCTCGACAATTTCATCGCGCATGAAGACGGCTCTATCGGCGGCTTTGCGCCTTTTGCCGAGGGCGAGCACGTCGCCGAATATCTCGTAAGCTTGCAAGAGTACGACACGGTGCTCATGGGCCGAGCCACGTATGAGTTCGGCTATCAATACGGCCTTGAGCCGGGACAACCGGCTTATGCGCACATGAAGCATTTCATCTTCTCAAAAACGTTGCGCTTTGATGCACCGCCGAATGCATGCGTCGAAGTCATTGCTGCAGACGCGGCGGAGTTTGTGCGGAAGTTGAAAGCAGGAGAAGGCACGGATATTTATCTGTGCGGCGGAGGAAATTTCGCGGGCTATCTTTTCGAGCACGAGTTAATCGATGAGTTGAAACTCAAACTTTATCCCATTCTGCTCGGGCGCGGCATTCGCTTGTTCGGCGGGAGCGATAAAGCGCTGGAGTTGTCATTGCTTCATTCTAAAGTCTATAACAACGGCGCGATGTTGTTGACGTACAAATTGAATTATGGCGGTTCGTAGTTCTACTTCAACAGATTTCTTTTCTTGCCCGCGAAACACACGAATGACGCGAAAAAGGACATCCGTGTGTTTCGCGTTATTCGTGGGCAAGGCTTTTAATCTGACCAAATAGAAGTAGTAACGCCCCATGAAATTTGACGATCAAGTTCGGCAATCAAGTTCGCGCCCCCAATACCCTGTCATTCCGAAGATAGCTTTTTAAGCATTGGGCAGTATCGCCGGCGAGTAAAAAGATTCCTTCTGAATGACAGGTCGTGAAGGAGATTGCCGATTTTGGAAATCAAAACTCATTGGGCGTGTTCGCTCATTGGCATTGCCCGCCTGAAGGCGTCACGACGAACGTTTTCTACGAACGCTTACTACAAACTTATCCCATCACCAACCTCACCACCAGCCAACACCACACCGCAGCCACGATTGCCGCGGCGAGATCGAGCACCACGCCGGTTTTTGCCATGCGCGGAATTGTGATATAGCCGCTGCCAAACACAATCGCATTCGGCGGCGTGCCCGCGGGCAACGCGAAGTCGCACGAAGCCGCAATCGTGGCCGTGAACAGCACCGTGGTCAACATCTCCGGCGCCACCGCGTCTTTCAATACGTTGAGCATCACTGCAATCGTCGCCGTGTTCGTCGCCACCGCGGAGAGCGAAACCGTGCTCACACTCGTCAGCAATACTTGCAAGAACGGCGTCATGTTGCGCACGCCCGAGAGTTGTGTTCCCAACCATTCCGAGAGTCCACTCTTTTGAATGCCGGCTGCCATCGCAAAGCCTCCTCCCAAAAGCAACAAACTTTCCCATGACACGAAACGCAGCGAGCGCCATTCGAGCGTTTGGCGGTTCTCCACGCGCAATATGAGCAACACCATCGCCGCGAGCATGGCGATACCGCCTTCGAGGTGCGCACTCGTGAGCTTCGCCGCGGGAAATTGCGTTTGCACCAACTCCGTGAGCAACTTGCCGAAGATCCACATGGCCGCGGTGGCGAGAAACACGGCGAAGACCGCGCGCTCGGAATTTTTTATCGGCCCCAGTTTGCGCAGCTCTTCTTGAATCACGGTTGCGCCGAATTGTTGGGGCAAATGATCTTTGCGGCCGAGGCGCCAGAGCATGTACCATAGGAGCGGCAGAAACATCACGACAAACGGAAAGCCCACGAGCAGGAATTGCAGGAAAGAAACTTCGAGGCCGAGACCGTGCATGAAGCCCGCGAACTGCGCATTGGGCGCCGTGCCGATCTTCGTGCCGATGCCGCCGAGATTGGAGGCATACGCAATCGCCAACATCAACGCCGAGCCGTAAAACTCCAGTCGCCTTCCGCCGAGCTGCGTTTCCAATTGCAAAATTATCGCAAGCCCGATCGGCATCATCATCGTTGCCGTTGCCGTATTCGAGATCCACATTGAAATGAACGCCGTGGCCACCAGCAAGCCGAGCAGCAACCGGCTGGGCGCCGTGCCGATGGCGTTCATGATGTTCAGCGCGAGGCGCCGATGCAAATGACATTGCTGCATGGCCGCGGCGATGCACATGCCGCCGGCGAATAAAAAATTGTAGGGATCAAAATAAGAAGAAACAGTTTCGGCGAGGTTGCGCAAGAAGCCTGCGCCAAAAACATTGAAGAGAGGAAAGAGCACGAGCGGCATGCTCGCCGTCACGGAAATCGGCAGCGCGTCCGTGAGCCACCAAATTGCCATGAGCGCGGCCACGCCCGCGGCCCGCGCCGGCTGCGCACCGAACTGGGCGTGATGCTGCAACGGTGAATCGACCAACACGAGCAGCAGCAGCGCGAGAATGCCGAGCGCGAGGCCGATCTGTTTGCCGCGCGTGAGAGGCATATTCAATCCGCAAAAATTTTCTAAGTGCCACGCACTTCCAAAGTGCGTGGCGCTTGTTCATAACACGCCGTTTCAAAATTTTGCCGATCCCCGAAACGGAGTTTCGAAAGCAAGTGTGTTCCCAAACGGAGTTTGGGAACAAGAGCATTGACTCCTTGGCTCTTTATCTTTGTTGGCTCTTTATCTTACTTCACGTCGAGCAACTCAATATCAAACACCAACACCGAGTTGCCGGGAATCGGGCCGTAGTCGCTTGCGCCATAGCCCAGCGCCGGCGGAATGATCAACTTGCGTTTGCCGCCGACCTTCATGCCCGCGATGCCTTGATCCCATCCTTTAACCACTCGGCTAACGCCCAACGGAAATTCGTAAGCGGCATCGCGATCCACCGAGCTGTCGATTTTGAAACCGTTCGTGAGATAGCCGGTGTAATGCACCACGACATTTTTGCCCGCTTCCGCGGTTGCGCCGCCGCCGACCGCCATATCGATATACTGCAAGCCCGAAGCCGTGGTCGTGGCCTCGGTGGTCGCGGCTTCGCCGGGATAATTCATAGGTGCCGGCGCGGAGGCACTCGTTTTTTCTTCCGCGGGCTGGGCTTGCTCCGCGCCTTTGTTGCAACCGAAAATCATGGTTGCCGCGCATAACGTGACGACGAATTTTGCGTTCATGAATACTCCGTGAGTTTATGTTGAATGAGGGTTGATTGATGAAATTTTGCCGAACCACATTCTGTGCTTCCGGCGGAATCTTTTTAAGCGCCGGTGCCGCTCTTCAAAACTGAAAAAGATTCCTGCTGCATGACAGATTCAAGGTGGCGAGGTTACCGAAATATACTGCTTCCGGGTTAATTTGTAATGCTCTCCTTTGGAATGTCATTCTGGAAGAAACTTTCCTAGCGCTTGAGCTGCATCCTCTTTTTAAGACGTAGCGCGAGTGCGAGGCAAGGTTCTTCCAGAATGACAAATCGAGGGGAGAGGATTCAGTGACGCTAGTAGACTGTTACTTTAATTTTTGTAGTCCCGCCCCCTTGTGGGGCGCTGT
>CAYNDW010000514.1:0-5194 GCA_964395375.1 uncultured Cytophagia bacterium | reverse complement strand
CGATCACAATCCGCTGCTCTTCGTGATCAACATGGGCGCGGGCCACGGCGGCGCTTCGGGGCGTTATGATCGCTTGCGCGAGATTGCGTTGGATTATGCGTTCATGTTGCAGCAGGTGGGAATGGGCGTGAATGTCGCGCCGTGAGGGCAAAGGGTTTTGTTAAGCAGGCGGTGATCCGGAGCGGGCAGCAACGCATCAAAAACGCGCACCGGACGCGGCTTTCTCCGCGCGCATTTTTGATGCGATTGTCGTCCATAAGATTTACGGTATTGCTTCTGAACTCGGCTCTTTTTCATTCCACACACGCAACGCGCACGAGCCGCAGCCAAAATAAATTCCCAACTGATAAAAGCTGCCAATGGATCACAGCCTAAAGTTTTTCATCCGTTGCTGATTTTATCCGTTGGGGAATTTTTTGCTTTAAAAGCAGAGATTGCACTTTTGATAGAATAACATACTATGGCCAACGCCTTCCCGCAACACGAGCACGCGAACGCATTTTTTAAAGTCGACATTCACACCCACATCTTGCCTGCACACTGGCCGAACTTGAAAGAAAAGTATGGCTGCGGCGGATTCGTTCAGCTTGAGCATCACGGCCCGGGCTGCGCGCGCATGATGATTGACGGAAAATTTTTTCGCGAGGTGGGAGAAAATACCTGGTCGCCACAAGCGCGGCTGGGGGAGTGTGATCGTCACGGCGTCGACGTGCAAGTGCTCTCCACCGTGCCCGTGATGTTTAGTTATTGGGCCAAGCCGGAGCACGCGTGGGATTTGTCGCAACTGCTCAATGATCATATCGCAAGCGTCGTGGCGCAGCATCCGCAACGCTTCATGGGATTGGGCACCGTGCCGTTGCAAGCGCCGGCGTTGGCGATTAAAGAACTCGAACGCTGCAAGCGCGAACTCAAACTGCCGGGCGTGCAAATCGGTTCGCATGTGAATGACTGGAATCTCGATGCGCCGCAGCTCTTCGAATTTTTCCAAGCCGCGGAAGAGTTGGGCGCGGCGGTCTTCGTGCATCCGTGGGACATGCTCGGCGCGGAGCGCATGAAAAAATATTGGCTGCCGTGGCTCGTGGGCATGCCCGCGGAAACTTGCCTCGCCATTTGCAGCATGATCTTCGGCGGCGTGTTTGCGCGTTTGCCCAAGCTGCGCGTTGCATTCGCGCACGGCGGCGGCGCGTTTCCCGCGACCATCGGCCGCATCGCGCACGGCTTCGAAGCGCGCCCCGATCTTTGCGCGATTGATAATGCCGTCAACCCGCGCAGTTATGTTGGAAAATTTTACGTCGATTCGCTCGTGCATGACCCGCTCGCATTGCGCTATCTCCTCGACGTGCTCGGCGAGCACAGCGTCGCGCTCGGCTCGGATTATCCTTTTCCGCTTGGTGAAGACGAGCCGGGCAAGCTCATCGCGTCGATGCCGGGGTTGAGTGAAATGACGAGGCAGAGATTGTTGAGCGAGAATGCGCTGCGCTGGCTGGGGAGATGAAATGATGCGCCACGGTTTGATTTGAGGTTTCGAGATCTCGATCACTTCCGCCTGATGCTTACAGCATCAGGCGGAGGTGAGCGTCATCACGAGTGCAAAATTCAGGTAGAAAGCATGCCACGGCCCAGCCGTGGTTGAACCTTCATTCCTTCCGCAAAATAATATCGCCGCTGGTCTCTACGCGTAATCCGACATTGCCGCTGCCAACTTCCACCCGCGCGTTCTGCGTATCCTCACCGGTCAAAAGCACGGGAAAGTCCGAACGAATTTTGCCGTATTGCGAAGACAATGTGCCGCGCAACTCCGCGGCGGCGGGCAGCACTACGCTGACGGTCTTATACGAAGTGAGCAATTCAACACGACTGCCCGGCGGCAATTTCACGACGCGAAAAACTTCAATGGGGCTGCTATCGCCGCGCACGAGGATCGAACCGGAAGTGCCTTGCACAATGACATACTTATACGAGTTGGTAATGTCAACGTCCCCGCCCACGTTCTTTGCGCTCACGTTGCACGATTCCCCATTCACTTTTAACGCGCCGCCCACTTGCTCCACTTCGATGGCTTTGTAGGAACTCAGAATATTGGCATCGCCGCCCACCTCGCGCACAAACACATTCGACGAATTGCCGGCAATGTCCAAACTCCCGCCGACTTTGCTCACGCGAATATCTTTATAAGAGGAAATGAGCGCGACATTGTGTTTCACTTCGAACACCGTGATATCGCACGAATTGCCGTCTAAACGCAGATCGCCACCCACCTGCTCCACGCGCACGGTTTGATACGAAGTCGTGATGTCAACTCCGCCCGCAATCACTTTGGCCGCCACCGAAGTGGATTCGCCACGAATCGTCAAGCTGCCGCCCACGCTATCAACCTGAATGGGTTTGTAGTTCGATTCAATCGTAACGTCCTTGCGCACATCCAACACAGAGATTGTGCAGCTTGGCGCATTTAGCGTCAAACGTCCGCCGATATGTGCAAGGTCAATCAATTTATACGAAGCAGTTATGGCGCAATCGCCGCGCACGTTTTTGCCAATCACTTCGCCGCTCTCCGATTCAATCGTCAACGCGCCACCGATATTTTCGAAGTTGACGGATTTGTAGCTGCTTTCGACTTTGGCCGCGCCGTTGACATTGGAAAGCAATACCTCGCCGCTGCCATTGGTCACATGCACCGCGCCGGCAAAGTCGCGCACGGCCACCGCCGCGTAGTTGTTGTGCAATTGCAAAAGCCCGCCGCAGTTTTCGACTTGCACCGCGCCGGAATTATTTTCCAAACGCAGTTCGCCCGTCACACTGTTGACGGTCATGTCGCCGTAAGCATTTTCAATCTGCAGATTCTGTTGATTGGGCACGCGCAAGCGCAACGTGATGGAACTGGAGATTTCATCCTGCACGTTCATGCCGAACCATTCGCGCAACAGACTTTGCAAGCCTGTGTATGATTTGCCGCGCGCGGTTTCAGTGGGCAAATCCAAGCTCAGGCGAAAACCGTCGCGATAGGGTTCGAGCACGAAGCGCAACTTGGCGAAAAACTCTTCCATCGTTTTGGCATCGAGATCGCTGACTTCCACCACGGCTTCGGCGGTGATTTCATTTGCAGCCGCGCCGAGGACTTCGATCTCGGCTTGCATTTTATCCACGAAAAGGGTTTTGCCCGGCGCGGACGTGATGCGCGCCGTATACGTGCGGCTCGCGGTCATGCGCGCGCTTTCGCGGCTTTCCGCGAACAAGTTGGGGGAGAGAAACAGAAGCGCGAGAATGAGCAGAAAATTTTTAATCGTATTCATGTTTTGCCTCATGAAGAAGTCTTAAATGCTCCACCCTCGGCTTGGCCGAGGGTTTGAAATTTTTTTTACTCCGAGCGAAATCTAGGTTACACTTTCCCTCCTTGCATGTCATTCAGCAGGAATCCTTTCACTCGCTGGCGATACTGCCGAGTGCTCAAAAAGATTCCTGCTGAATGACAGCAAGAGGAAGCGCGAAGTGTAACCTATTTCGTGCTCGGAGTAATATCTGTGTCATTCAGCAGGAATCTTTTTACTCGCTAGCGATGCTGCCGAATGCTCAAAAAGATTCCTGCGGAATGACACGTTCTAAATGGCGCGCTGCACTGCCAGCTCGCGCAAAGTTTCTTGCTTATCCTGCAAGGCCATAAGCATGTAACGACGCACATGCGCGTTGCCCGGGTTTTCCGCGAGCGCTTCGCGACAGCGCGCGATTTGCGCGTCAATCGTCGCGAGCCGGTCGCGGTAAAGCAACATCAAGTCCATGGGCAGTTGCGCGAGTTGCGGCGCGGTGACGCGCTCCAACTCGGCAATGGTGGTTTCATATTCTTTTTCTTTTTGCTCGACTTGCTGCAAGGCCTGGGCTGCGAGCACGCGTGAGGCCGCGGTGGTATTGGGCGAGCGTTTATAAAGTGTGCTCAATCCGAGGCCGAGAATGAGGCTCGCGGCTACCGCATAGGCAACGAACTTTTGCGTTTTAGAAAAGCGCGCACGCAGACGTGTTTCGCGTTGTTGTTCTGCGCGCAATGCGTTTGCAATTTTTGCCCACAAAAATGGTGAAGCCGTAGGCGTTGCCATTGTGCGCGTTAATTGCGAAAGCTGCGCATCCTGTGCTTGCAAGCTTTGGCACTCGGCACAGTTGCGCGCGTGTTGCGCAAAATCTTCGGCAGTGATTTCGCCGAGTTCATGTTGGAAATAGAAGTCGCAAGGCATGAAGTGTCTCGTTGTGGTTTAGGTTTGTCATTCAGAAGGAATCCTTTTACTCGCTGGAGATAATGCCGAGTGCTTAAAAAGATTCCTTCTGAATGACACGTTATGGGAGGTTCCTCGGTTCTTCGGCTTTTCGTTTTTATTCATCAAACTTGGTATAGACGAGTCGGCGGCTCGTCTTTACCAAGCATCAAAGGGGAAAACGAATAGGCGTCTCCGCCAACAGCGCGCGGAGCTTTTGTTTCGCATGAAAGATCTGTGCCTTCACCGTGCCCACGCTCAAATCCAGCGCGGCGGCGATGTCTTCCTGCTTCATTTCTTCGAGCGCGAACATGACGAAGCAGGCGCGCATGCGCTCCGGCAAGTGGCCGATGGCTTCTTCCAACTGCACGCGCAACTCGATGCCGGGCACATAGGACAATTCCTGCTCCGGCAGTTCTTGCGTGTGCTCGCCTTTGCGTTGGCGCAAGCGATCGCAGCACACGTTCATCATAATCCGAAACAAATACGTGCTGAACCGCGCGCCGAATTGAAACTGCGCGCGGCTGCGATACAATTTGAGAAACGTGGTTTGCATCGCGTCTTCAGCCTCTTCTTTGCGCCCGAGCATGCGCAAGCCCACGCTTAGGAGCGGCTGCTCGAAATGGCGAAAGATGATTTCATACGCGCGCACCTCACCGGCTTGCAGCCGGTGAATGACTTCGCGTTCATTGTCAAGCTCGCGCAGCAGAAGGCCGACTTTCGGTTGGGATGAATGAACTTCGTCGCTGTGTCAAAGCACTGAGTTAGACGGCAGGAAGCGGTGGAAGGTTTATATACTCGTTGTGGGTTGAATTGTAACGCCCTTCAAATTGTCATGCTGGAAGAAACTTCCCTCGCGCTGGGAAGAAAGCCGAGAACGAGGGAAGCTCCTTCTACCTGAATTTTGCACTGATGGTGCCGCCAACCTCCGCCTGATGCTGTAAGCATCAGGC
>CAYNDW010000513.1:0-5196 GCA_964395375.1 uncultured Cytophagia bacterium | reverse complement strand
AAAGGAGAGCGTGGTCTTCGAAGTGTTATAGATGATCATATTGAAGCCGGCGTTCACGCCGAACACGGTCAATTCATCATCATCGCCCGGCCGCTTCGCATCCTCCCAACTATCGAGACGCACCGCGGCCACGCCTTGCGGGTCTTTCACTTTGACTTGGCCTTTTGTGTACAAACGCAAATGCGTGCCCGTGGCTTTCTGCACCCAAATGTGAAGGATCGGCGGGAACACGAGCGTGGAGGGATTATACTTTTGCGCGAAGAGCGGCGAGGCGAAGAGCAGTGTGGTCATCACCCCAATCGTTACTGCCCTCCCTCCTAACCTGTCATTCAGAAGGAATCTTTTTATGTGCTGGAGAGATTGCCGAGTGCTTAAAAAGATTCCTCCTGAATGACAGATAAAACGGGAGGCGCAGTCGAGGAAGAGCAGAGCAAAGCGCAAGAGCTTCATGTGGGACTCGGTTTCAAATTTTAAATTGAAAATTTGCAATTTAAAATTTCAAATGCTTTTGTGGGCAAAAAAACAAAGCCCCGCTGTGCAAGCACAAACGGGGCTTCTCATGCTTCCGGGAGCCTCCGCCGCATGTTGCTAGCAGACGATTCCGGAGGCTCCCATTTGTTTATTTAAAATAGGACCACCTCCTTTTTTCAGGGCAACCGACAACGCGCCGAAAACCTCCCTGATAGATTTCCCGCGCCGCGTGGATTGAACGATCAGCGCTCCGCTCGTGCAGCTCTCTGATCGACAGCCATAACCTAGCAATTTCAAAATAAAAGTCAACCTTTTCGTTTGCACAACTTTCCCCTTGCCCCTGTGCTTTCTCCTGCTAAATTTGCTCCCGCCTTCCGCACGCGAATGATTGCGCAGTACGTTTGACGGTTGTGCCTTTTAAAAATCATTGTGCCTCTTTTCATCAGCGCGCAAAATCTTTCACCACAAATTTATTCTCAAATTATGCTCGACGCTAAAAACATCCCTCTCGCTCTCGGCCCGAATGCGTGGCTCATCGAAGAAATGTTTCGCCAATACAAAGAAAGCCCGCACTCGCTCAGCGAAAGCTGGCGCGAGTTCTTTACGGATTATCGTCCTCTTGGAACGCCGAGCAACGACGTGCCGAGTGCGACTGCAACTCCGGCTGCCATTAAAAAAGAAGACGACAACGGCCACGCGGTTGCGATTCCCGAGGGCGCGGTGCCTTTGCGCGGCGGCTCCGCACGCATTGTCGAAAACATGGAGCGCAGCCTCGCGATTCCCACGGCGACTTCGGTGCGCGCGATGCCCGTAAAGCTGCTCGAAGAAAATCGCCGCGTGCTCAATCAATATCTCGCGGACACCACCGGCGCGAAGATGAGCTTCACGCATCTCATCGCATGGGCGATTGTGAAAGCGCTCAAAGCCATGCCCGTGATGAAAAACTCTTTCTTGCACGCAAATGACACGGCGTACAAAGTCGTGCCCGAGCATGTGAACCTCGGCATTGCGGTGGATGTGGCAAAGAAAGACGGCACGCGCACTTTGTTCGTACCGAATATCAAACAAGCGGACGCGATGGATTTCAGCCAATTCTTCGCGGCATACAACGACGTGCTCCGCAAAGTTTTCACGAACCAAGTGCAGCCCTCGGATTTCGCGAACACGACGGTCACGCTCACCAACCCCGGCACCATCGGCACCGTGCATTCGGTCCCTCGCCTCATGCCCACGCAAGGTTTGATCGTCGCCACCGGCGCGATTGATTATCCGCCCGAATATCAATCCGCGGATCCGCACACCATCGCGAGACTCGGCATCAGCAAAGTGATGACGATCACCAGCACGTATGATCATCGCGTCATTCAAGGCGCGGAGAGCGGTCTGTTCTTGCAAGCGCTGCACAAATATCTTTTGGGCGAGGAAAATTTTTATGATGAAATTTTCAACAGCTTGAAAGTGCCGTTCGAACCGGTGCGGCTCGCGCGCGATCTCAATCCTCTTTTTGCCGAAAGCGCTTCACCCGAAGCGCTCGCCGAAAAGCAAGCGCGCGTGTGGCAGCTCATCAACATGTATCGCGTGCGCGGCCATCTCATCGCCAATTGCAATCCGCTGCGCAGCGCGATTCCCACGCACACCGAGCTTGATCCGAGCCGCTATAGTTTGACGGTGTGGGATTATGATCGCGAATTCATTACCGGCGGTTTGGGCGGCAAGCCGCGCGCGACCTTGCGCGAAATTCTCGACACGTTGCGCGACGCTTATTGCCGCAGCATCGGAGTCGAATACATGCACATGCAAGAGCCGGAGCACAAGGTGTGGATGCAACAACACATGGAGGGCAATCCCCGCAAGGCGTGGCTTGATGCCGAAGGCAAACGCCGTTTGCTCGCGAAGCTCAATGCCGCGGAAGCGTTCGAGCGTTTTCTGCAAACCAAATACGTGGGCCACAAACGTTTCGGGCTCGAAGGCGCGGAGTCGACGATTGCCATGCTCGACGCGCTGTTGCAATCCGCGGCGCAGAGCAACATCAACGAAGTGGTGATGGGCATGGCGCATCGCGGCCGTTTGAACGTGCTCGCGAACATTCTCGGCAAAACTTACGAGCAAATCTTTTTGCGGTTTGAAGACAACCCCGATCCCAACAGCCGCGAAGGCACGGGCGACGTGAAGTATCATTTGGGCGCGACCGGCGTGTTCGAGTTGCACGGCAAAAAGATCGACATCGCGCTCGCGCCGAATCCGAGCCATCTCGAAGCCGTTGATCCCGTGGTCGAAGGCATGGTGCGCGCGAAGCAGGATATGAAAGGCGATACCGCGCGCGCGAGTGTGCTCGCGGTGCTCATTCACGGCGACGCCGCGTTTGCGGGTCAAGGCGTGGTTGCCGAAACGTTGCACCTCAGCGCATTGCACGGCTATCGCACCGGCGGCACACTGCATCTCATCGTGAACAACGCGATTGGTTTCACCACCGCGCCGATTGATGCGCGCTCGAGCGTGTATGCCACCGACGTGGCGAAGATGGTGCAGGCGCCGATCTTTCACGTGAACGGCAATGATCCCGAAGCGTGCGTGCGTGTGATGGAGCTCGCGCTCGCGTTTCGGCAGGAGTTTAAAAAAGACGTGGTGGTTGATCTCTGTTGCTATCGCCGGCAAGGCCATAACGAAAGCGACGAGCCGAGTTACACGCAGCCGATCATGTATAACCGCATTCGCGAGATGCGCTCCGTGCGCAAGCTTTATACGGAAACGCTGGTGAAGCGCGGCGAGCTAACGATTGAACAAGCCGAGGCCACGCTCGATGATTTTCAAAAGCATCTCGAAACCGCGTTCAAAGCCACGCAAGAGCAAGTGACCATCACGGCCTCATTGCCGAAAGAGCCTGCGCTCGATAAAGTGTGGCCGTTCATTCCGACGGGCGTACCGCGTGCGACGTTGGATGCGATTGCGCACGCGATCACAAATTATCCGAGCGATTTCAAAGTGCATCCCAAACTCGCGAAGCAGCTCGCGAGTCGCAGCACGATGCTTGCCGACGATGCGGTGGATTGGGGCATGGGCGAAGCGCTCGCGATTGGGTCGTTGTTGTTGGAAGGCAAGCCCGTGCGCTTCTCCGGGCAAGATTGTCAACGCGGCACGTTCAGTCATCGTCATGCGGTGTTGGTGGATTTTGAAAACGAAAAAGAGCACACGCCGCTCAACAATATTCGCTCCGGCCAATCGCAGTTGATGATCTATGACAGCTTGCTCAGTGAATATGCCGTGCTCGGTTTTGATTACGGCTATTCAGTTTCGAATAAAGAAGCGCTCGTGCTTTGGGAAGCGCAGTTCGGCGATTTCGGCAACGGCGCGCAGATCATCATCGATCAATTTATTTCCTCCGCCGAGGACAAATGGGGCCAGACGAGCGGCCTCGTCATGCTCTTGCCGCACGGCTTCGAAGGCCAAGGGCCGGAGCATTCGAGCGCGCGGCTCGAACGCTATTTGACATTGTGCGCGGGCGAGAACATGCGCGTGGTCGCGCCCACGACTTCCGCGCAATACTTTCATTTGCTGCGCAGCGTGCTGCACGCCGGCGTGCTCAAGCCCGTCATTGTGATGGCGCCGAAGAGTTTGCTGCGCTCCAACTCGGCGAAGAGTCCTGCGGCGGAGTTTGAAACCGGCGGCTTTCAAGTTTTGTTGGATGATCCCACGCCGCCCGCGAATGTGAAGCGCATTCTGCTCTGTTCCGGCAAAGTCGCGTATGATTTGATGGAGCATCGCGCGCAGAATCAAATCAACGACACCGCGATCATTCGCCTCGAACAGCTTTATCCCTTTGCCTTCGAAGCCATGAAAGAAATTTTCGAGTCGCGCTATCCCCACGCAAACGACATTCGCTATGTGCAAGAAGAGCCGCGTAACATGGGCGCATGGAGTTTTGTGCGCGCGCGTTTGCGTTACATCACTTCTTCGCGCCATAAAATTTTTTATGTCGGCCGCTTACCCAGCGGCAGTCCCGCAACCGGCAGTCAGCGCATTCATCAACTTGAGCAGGAGGATATTGTGAAGAGGGCGTTTGAGGAGGGGAAGTGAGAAACTTCTGAAATTGACAAGTGAATTTTCTATTTTGAAGGAGGAGCTATGCCAACGGTCTTGAGGGCAGAAGGGTTTCGCTTCTTCTTTTATGCGAAGGATTGTCAAGAACCAATCCACGTGCATGTCACGAAAGGGTCGGGCCTGGCTAAAGTATGGGTGAACCGCCTGCAAATCGCAGCTTCGACAGGTTTTCGCCCGCATGAAGAAACTCGAATCTTGAAGATCGTTGCTGACAACCAAGCGCTAATCATCGCACGTTGGAAGCAATTCTGTGGAGAATAACACTATGAACAAACCCTTCTTGTGCGCAACCGCCGCGCGTATAGATCCCGCATCGAGAGCAATTGAAATCACTCTTGAAAACGGCGACGTGTATCAATGTTCGTTATCTACTCTTTCTGAACGCTTGCAGCTCATGCATTCTTCTCTATTAACAGAATGGGAATGGATCGGCCCGCAAGCCGGTATTCATTGGCCTGCAGTTGATGAAGACGTTTCGGTAGAGTATGTTGTCGCCAATGGCGTGCTGCGCAAGCAGGGTGCCGAAGCTTTAGTAGAAATTGCTGATGCCTAAAATAAAACCAGTTATGATTGCAGAACGTTTGCTCGGGCGCCTCGACTCCATGGCTGATAAAAAGAAGCGTTTCA
>CAYNDW010000512.1:0-5206 GCA_964395375.1 uncultured Cytophagia bacterium | reverse complement strand
GCTGCGCATTCTGCAAGGTATTCCGATGGTGGAACATGAGTTGACGGAAGAATATAACCCGCACGAAGTCGGACTTTACTCGCTCATCAATTTTGAAAAGGGCTGCTACATCGGGCAAGAAGTGGTGGCGCGGCTCGATACGTATCAAAAAGTGCAGCGGCAGTTGGTGGGAGTTAAGCTTGACGCCGAGCCGCACGCATGCGCGAACGCAACGCTTTGGGTTGATGAAGAAGAGATCGGCAAGCTCACGAGCATCGCACGCGCGCCCGAGGGCAACGGCGCGATCGGTTTGGCAATCGTGCGCAAGCAATATGCGCAGCACGGCACTCGTGTCGCCGTGCGCACGAGTCGTGGCGACAGTTTGAACGCGGCTTTGGTAGAATTGCCGTTCGAAGCGCACGCGAGTTGAGGTTGATCCCAAGCGCTTAAAAAGGTTCCTTCTGAATGACAGCTTTTTAGTGACGTTTTAAACCACGATGCCACTCACCTCATCCCTCGCACGCATGAACAACTTTCCCAAGCTGCGTTTTCTCGAAGCCGTTCCACTGGAGGATGAACAGGAGCAACATTTCGCGCTACGCGATCCTTCGGGCATTGCGGAAGAAGTGCTCGTGGTCTCGGGCGAGGCGCTGTTCTTGATGCAATTCTTCGACGGCAAGCATGCGCTGCTCGACATGCGCGCGGAGTATCAACGCGCGTTTGGCGCGTTTCTGCCGGAAGAACGTTTGCACAAGCTCGTGGCGCAACTGGAGCACATGCACTTTCTCGAAGGCGCTTCGTTTCAAGAGTACAAACGCAATTTGGAAAAAGGCGTGTTGGCGCAAACCACACGGCGCGCGGCGCATGCGGGCAGCAGCTATCCGCTTGAGCCGCAGGCCTTGCGCGCGCAATTGGAGCAATTTTATATAAACAGCGGCGGCGCAATCAACGGCGGGCCAAACCAGACGAATGCTCGCAACGGCGCGCGCGTCTTGGGATTAATCGCGCCGCACATTGATTTGCGCGTGGGCGGAACGTGTTATACGCATGCCTATCGCGCGCTCGCGAAGAGCGCTCCGGCGGACGTGTTCGTTATCTTGGGCACGGGCCACAGCGGTTTGTACAATTGCTATTCATGCCTACCGCAAGATTTTGAAACGCCGCTCGGCTTGGTCAAACACGACGCCGAGTTCATTCGCGAACTCGCGCAACAGCATCCGTTTGAGCTGTTCGCGGAGCCGTTGCCGCATCGCTCGGAGCATACGATTGAATTTCAAACGATCTACTTGCAGCATCTCTTGGGAGGAAAACAGAGCTTCACGATCGTGCCGATTTTGTGCTCGTACGCGTACGTGATGATGACCGACGAGCGTTGCAAGCGTGAGCGCAAAATCATCGAGGCGTTTGTAGAGGCGTTGCGGAAGGCGTGCGCGCAACAAACGGCGCGGGGCAGGAAAGTTTGCGTGATCGCAAGCGTGGACTTTTCACACGTGGGGCCGCGCTATGGCGAGGCCGAAACTCCGGACGCGGCATTTTTAAATCAAGTGCGCGCCGCGGATTTCGAACTGATCGACGCGATCACGAAAGTGGACGCCGAGCGTTTCGTTGCGAACGCGGCGCGGATCGAAGATCGTTATCGCGTGTGCGGCTTTGCGCCGATGCATACCTTGCTCGCGGCCACCACGGCCAAGAGCGGCAAGCTATTGCAATACGAGCAAGGCCGGGTGGACGACCACAAGTCCGTGGTTTCCTATGCGAGCTTGGCGTTGTATTAAAGCGGCGCTCCGAGCGTGCGCTCCAAGCTCTGGCGCAGCGCGCCCAGCTCTTTGGACTTGAACGCGTTTTTGGTTTTTTCCAAAACCAGGATGGCGTCGCGGAGCGCTTGGGTCAGTTCCACATGGCGCGGGCAATTGAGCAGTTGACAGGCTTGTTGCTTGGGTTTGTTTTGCGCGAGCGCTTGCGCCAGCTCTTTTAAATCGATCATGCTCGCAATCATGTTTTTCAGCGTGTAATGTAGAAACACGTCAACGTCGACAAGCGCGGGCGAAGTCGGCGCCAAACTTTTTAAACTTTCCAAGTCACCCCATTCGCGCTGGGCTTCTTCCAAGCGCTTGCGCGCCTTGCCAAACATGCGCTGAGTTTGATACCGCAAAATGCCCTGCTGAACCAGTTTCAAAAAATCCTCCAGTGGCACGGGTTTAAGCAAATATCCCACGACCGCGAGACGCGTTGATTTGATCGCGGTATTGAGCGCCGGATACCCCGTCACCAAAATCACCGGCAAGCCTGCAACCAGCGCCGGCACTTGCTCAATCAATTCCAACTCTTCATTGCCCGGCATTTTGATATCCGCCACGAGCAGGTCATATTCCCGCGCGCGCAACTCCGTGAGCGCACTTGCGGCGTCGGCCACGCATTCGCACGTGTAACCTTCCTCCCGCAGAAAATCGCGAATCACCTCGCGAAAATTTTCTTCGTCATCCGCAATCAGAACTCTTCCCAACTCCGGCATCGCGTTCTTCCTTTGCTTTTTAAACCACAGGCAAAACTATTTTTTAAATCGCTCTGCTTAAAGATTTATTTGCTCGTTCCCAAACTCCGTTTGGGAACGCACTTGTTTTGGAAACTTCGTTTCCATTTTTGCTAATACGAACGCTATCCACTCGGAAAAAATCGAACGGAAGTTGAGACAGAGTCTCATAAGCAATGGCATTCCCAAACAGAGTTTGGGAACGAGAGTAATTGCTTTTGGCTCGACGACGTCGAGACCTTCTAACGCTCGTTTGACACCGGCAAAGTGATTTCACACGTTGTGCCTGTTCCACTTTGGCTTGTAATCTTGATCGTGCCGTTCATCGCTTCCACCAAACTTTTGCAGATAGATAAACCCAAGCCCATGCCGCTGTTCTTGGTCGCGGTTTTCGTGGTAAAGAACGGTTCAAAAATCCGCGCTTGCAACTCTTCCGGAATGCCGTGACCATTGTCGCTGATCGTGATAGTCAACTGCTGCGCGTTGGATTGCGCCATGACTCCGATTCGTCCTCCCGGCAAAGAGGCTTCGACGGCATTTAAGATCACGTTGTACAAAACCTGGCGCAGCATGTTTTCCGGCAAGGCGAGGCTGCGCTGGGCTTGCTCCAAATCAAGATCGAAAACGAGGCCTTGCGCCTCGGTGTGCGGCCGCATCATCATCAACACGTCGTGAATGGTTTCGGCCGGCCGAAACGCTTGCGGCAACTCCTGCAGCGGACGATGCACATCGAGCATTTGGCGAATGATGCCGGCAATGCGCTCGATCTCTTTGTCAATTTTGCCGAGGTAATGATAGTGCTGGCTTTGGGGGTTGACGTCACGGCTAATGAGTGTGAAGGCGATTTGAATGAAGCCCAGCGGATTGTTGATCTCATGCGCGATGCGCGCGGCCATGCGCCCGGTGGCCGCGAGTTTTTCGTTTTCGATGCGCTGCTTTTCCAACTCGCGCATCTGGCGCGTGCGTTCTTCGACCAGCGTTTCCAAGCCGGTGGCATACTGGCGCAGTTGCGCTTCCATCTGTTTGCGCGTGGTGATGTCACGCGAGACGCCCATCACGGCATACACGTTTTGCTTCTGATCGCGCAGAGGAATAAGCTGATTATCGACCCAGAGTCTGTGCTCCGGGAATTGTAGTTCCCTTTCGCCCTGGCTAGGAATATTCGTTTCAAACACGTTTTGCACCCGCGCCCAAAGGCCAGGATACTCTTGCGCAGAAAAAACGCCGCTGAGGTGCTTTCCAATGACCTCTTTAGGTTCGCGCTTAAAGCAGGCGGCCGCTGCATGATTCAGAAACTCTATCTCCCCTTTGCGGTTGAGAATATAAACGAAGTCCTGCGCCGATTCGGCGAGCATGCGATAACGTTCTTCGCTGGCGCGCAACGCTTCCTCTGCCAACTTACTTTCAGTGATGTCTTCAGCAATACCCGCGAAGCGATATACTTCCCCACGTTCATTCTTAATCGGAAAACCGCGATCATAAATCCAACGTATCCCTCCCTCCGGACGCACGATGCGATATTCTCCTTCGTATGGCTCGCCGCGTTCTTGCTTGCGTAATAGCGCCAGCATAATCGGCTTGTCCTCGGGATGAATATCATCGAGAAAGGCGCGCGGTTTTTCTTTCAAACGCGCCAAAGGGCGGCCCCAGATTTTTTCATAAGCCGGGCTGATATAAACCAGCTCGTTGGCGGACGGCGCGTTCATCCAAAACACGGTTTGAATATTCTCCGCGAGCTGGCGGAATTTTTCCTCGCTTTCGCGCAGCGCCGCGGTGCGCTCGATCACGCGCTGTTCCAGTTTTTGATTGAGGGCGCGGATTTCCTGCTCGGCTTCTTTGCGATACGTGAGGTCTTCGCACACGATGAGCACGAGAATTTGACCATCGGCTTCGCGCATGGCGCGCGCCGCTTCTTTCACCCAGAACACGCTGCCGTCGCGGCGCACTTTGCGAAACTCCCAATCATGAACGCGCTCGGGATTTTGAATGCAATGTTGCAATTGCCGCAAGACTTCGGGTTGGTCTTCTTCATAAAAAACCTGCAAGACCGATTGCCCGATCAAATCCGCCGGCGCATAACCCAGTTGCTCCGCGCCAAAACGATTCACCGAGATCACAATTCCCGCGGGATTCACCGTGAAGTACATCGATGGATTGTTTTCAAACAAGGCGCGATAACGTTCTTCGCTGGCGCGCAAGGCTTCTTCAACTCCTCGGCGCGAAGTGACGTCATAGAAACCCGAGAGCAACACGTCCTGTCCTTGCAGCGTGACCAATTGCAAAGAAACGAGCGCCCAAAACGGCGTGCCGTCGGCTTTTTGCGCGAGCACTTCATAATCACCGACGTAGCCGCTTTGCCGCACACGCTCCACGAGTTTTTGCCGATCGCTCGGATCTTTATAAAACTCCAAAGCCTTGCGCCCAACGAGCGAGGTCGAGGCGATTCCAAAAGTGATTGCGGCCCGGGCATTGGCGTATAAAATCGTGCCGTCGGCAACGCGACTGATGACCATGGCAATCGGTGAAGCCTCGGCGAGAAGGCGGTAGCGTTCTTCAAGAGTTGCGGCAGAATCTTCCATGAGTTGAGATTTCTTGACTGGTGTTCATTTCTAAGAGGGCATTTGAAAAATCCGAGCACCCTGCAATTCCCCCCTTGAGGGGGGTTAGGGGGGTGTTCTTCAGCACAAGTGAGGTCTC
>CAYNDW010000511.1:0-5210 GCA_964395375.1 uncultured Cytophagia bacterium | reverse complement strand
TGGCTCCCGCTACGAGCAATAACAGTTGTTGTTGACCCATGACATCTCCTTTTAGATTTGGGGTTCAGATTAAGAATTGATTTTAAACCTTACAGGCCTCTGGACAAAAAAGTCATCGTCGTTTCCTGACGAGCATTACGCTCCGGTCAATGCCGTGCTGATTTTGCCGTTGGCATCGACCGTCAAGGTGACGGTGATAGTCGTGCCCGCTTTCGTTTTCCCCTCGACTTTGAGTTCCGTCGCGGTTGGGGTGCCGTTCACGGTAAAAGTGCCGTTGTCATTTGCAGCCGGCCAATCGATTTTGGTGAGCGTAAACCCGGTGAATTTGCCGCCGCCGCCGCCCATGACCGTTGGCTTCATGCACCAGCTCTGCGATACGGAAGCCACAGTCATCAAATCCTGAACGATGGCATCTTTGTTGGCTTGGTCGGTGCTGGTGCCAAACAGGTTCAAGCCGCCGACGACCGCGAGAGCGACAATGATGGCTCCCGCTACGAGCAATAACAGTTGTTGTTGACCCATGACATCTCCTTTTAGGTTTAGGGTTCATGTTGAAATTGATTGCAGTATTTTAGATATCACAGTTGACCGCGACCATGTTGAGGCGCGAGTCAATTGCATTCCACCCCGCGAAATGAAAACCGCGGTCGCCGCCGCCGGCGGCATTACACTCCGGTCAACGCTATACTGACTTTGCCTTTATCGTCAACCGTGAGGGTGATGGTGAGGGCCTTGCCATTTTTTGCCGTCCCCACAATCTTTAGCTCCGTCGCCGTCGGTATGCCGTTTACGGCATAGCTGCCGTTGTCATTTTCAAACGTGCCGGTGGCGGCATTCTTTGGCCAACTAATTTTGTCGAGCGTGAAATCGGTTAATTTGCTGCCCCCGCCGCCGATGAATGCCGGTTTTTCACACCAGCTTTTTGATAGTGAAGCAATCGTCAGCAGATCCTGAGCGAGGGCGTCCTGATTCGCCTGTTGCGTGCTGCTGCCAAACAGGTTCAAGCCGCCGATCACGGCAAGTCCGGCAATGAGAACTCCGGCCACGATCAAAAAAAGTTGTTGCTGGCCCATTTATTTCTCCAACCAGGAAAAAATTTTGACTTTCGGCACAAGGGGAAAATACGGCGGACCCGCGTGCGTGAAGCGTTCGTCGTAAAGCATTTTGGAACGATAGCCATGAATGACCGTTGGCACGTTGTTGACCAGCGAAAACACGCCTCGAGTTCCGCGGTTAACTTGTATGATGCTGCCTAAGGCGGTGAGCGTGCCGCGCGGCGAGCCGGTGTTGTAATTTTGCGCATAGAACTTTGAATTTAAAGCCATGATCGCGCCGTGAATCTCGATGTTCGAGCGATTGGCGGTGTTGTCGGCAACGATGACGTCATTTCTCGCCACCAAGCCCAACATGTCGTTCGAATCAGAATACAGATGGGGAGGCTGCGCGTAGACCATATTATCTTCGAGGTAAATATGGCGTCCGCTATAGATGGTCACTTGCCCATGCAGCGTTCCTTTGATATGGACGTCGGCTCCATTTGTCGTCATGATGGTCCCGTTGAAGGTCGAGAGCTGCTTCGTGCCGCTGCCATAGGTCGCGTCATTGCCATAGTCATAGGAGCCATCGGGATTGAAGCGCAGCCAAATCGAGTTGGAATAAACATCGCCACCGTTCAATGCCGCCGTTTCCAATTCCTGGGCGTTGAGGGGAAGGTGAATGGCAGCAGATCCGAAATCAGTCCCGCCGGAAAATTGCGGCGCGGTTATTCCGAGCGTTCCGTAGTTTTGCGCCACACTCGAAACTTTGCCATAAAACACCGGCGTTCCGGAAAAATTGAATCTGGTGTTGGTATGCACCGGCCCATAAAGCGTGTCGCCGGTTACGTAGTAATTGGTTGACGGCCAATTGTCGGTGAACTGCGCAAAGTAAGAAAAAGGCAGCCGGCCCAAAATGGTCTCGACGGTGGCGGTGCTTCCGGCATATGCGCCCACCGCGGTGACTTTGATTCGTGTCGTCGTTGAAGCGCTGTCGAAATCTATTTCCTGCACATTGACCGTGACCTCGCCGTCATTGAGGCTAAGATGGTCAAAGCCGTTTCGCCACGAGTAATCGTTAAATATTTTCGCGATCGCCATGTTGGCGCCGCTGCCGGCAATGTTTCGCGCCAGGAGATTTTGATAATGCTTGGCAGTGCTTTGGCTTAAGGGGAGACTACGCTCGTTCAAGCCGGTCAACGTTTTTCCGGCGACCAACGTAATTCCGAAAACTATGATTAGCATGGCTTTGCCCATGATTCACCTCATCAATCTTTGTTTGTCTTCACGAACGGAGCAAATTGACTGGCGTGATTTTTTTCCGCCAAAAAAAATGCGCATACTTGCCGTCATAAGAAGTTGTGCTTTCCATTTCCAAGGTCATTTCGATGATCTTGATTTGGGACAAATTGTTGGTCACGTTGCCGTTGAGATCAAAATATTTGAGCCGAAAATCCGTGACGCCGAGGGCGGCATTGACCTGCACCGCGCCGTTGACCGTGCGATACAGAATTTTATCCCGCGGATTCGAAGTCTCCGCCGCAGCGGCGGCATCGCTGAGGGAATATGCCACCAAATCAACCGCGCCATCGTCGTTGAGGTCGGCAAAATAGGAAATCGCATTGGCGCCGGCGGAAGCCACCATGAGGCTGTCAACGCCGAATCCGATTTGGCGAAAGTCCGATTCCAACAGTTCGGTCATCGCGATTGCGTTTTGCTGCACGATGAGATCATTGGTATTGCTAAAAGCATGGTCGCGCAGATCGGCTTGAAACCCGAAAAGACTCAGCAGGAAAATTCCGCCGATCACGGCGCAGCCGGTGAGAGAAAGCATCGAGTTCATCTGTAACCTTCCGTGTTATAACTTTAGATGGCATTTGAAAAGTCCGAGCACCCAACAATTCCCCCCTTGAGGGGGGTTAGGGGGGGTGTTCTCCAGCACGATTGAGCGCCTCAAAAATCATAAATGCGCTATCGCAGAGTGATCAAATCGCAAATCTGTACTGTGTTGGTGGCTTGTAATGCGATGACACCCCCCTTGAGGGGGGAATTTTCAAATACCTTTAGTTTGCTTGGTATCCAAAAATATTGCTCAAAGTAATCGGCGCCGGCAAAAAATCATGCGTCACGGTGACCATGATCTTTTTGTAAAAGGTTCGGTTGTTAACCGCGAGGTTAGGATTGCTGTCCTGCACATAGCGGGCTTGAATCGCGACGTTAAATTCGCCGATGCTCGTGCTGTCGATTTTGGAAAAACCCTCGTAGTCGTCAACATCATTGAAGCTGGCGTAAGTTTCACCCACCTCCGGGCCCAAGGCCGGTGGGTTCGTAAAATCGTTGGGATCGGGAGAAGCGGGATCCGTGGCATTGGCGTCAAAGTCTTTGACCTTGGCCTCTTCAATGTATGATTGCGCCAGCGAGACGGCATAAACTTCAAATTGCCGCTGCAGCATCGATTCGTCTTGATCGACCATGAATCGTCTCACGTT
Organism: uncultured Cytophagia bacterium; assembly: GCA_964395375.1. Taxonomy (GTDB): domain Bacteria; phylum Zhuqueibacterota; class Zhuqueibacteria; order Zhuqueibacterales; family Zhuqueibacteraceae; genus JABWAN01. The sequence goes on along the minus strand of CAYNDW010000511.1, from coordinate 1,687 downwards.
CAGCGCCGCGGTGCCGAAGATGGTTATGGCGCCGAGCAACAACAACAATTCGCGTTGTCCCATTTTATACCTGCACTTTTCGTTTTATGCTTTACGTTTCATTTTACCAGCGGATTGGGCGGTGCGACAAACCCGATCTCCGAAGAGAGCAAGGTGATCAAGGAAATCAGCAGTGAAACCACGATGGCCATGGTCACATTGATGAGATCAATAATCCGCGCCATTTTGTACTTGGTCTCGGTTTCGTAGTAATTCGCCAGGCTTAAAGCCGCTTCGCCGAGCGTACCCGATTCTTCGCCGGCCCGCAAGCTGGCCACCGCTTCCGGCGGAAAAACTTCAAATTTTTCCAGGGCCTCGGTCAAGCTGCGGCCTTCGCGCAGCATCATCGGAAGCACCTGCTCTTTGATCTTTTTTTCGAGATAGGTATTGCGGCAAGACTCGGCCGCCATCTGCAAGACCTCGATGTTTTCGCCCGCGCCGCTGTACAACGAGTGGAAGAAGCGCGCGAAAATCTCGACGCTGGTTTTATAGAACAACGAACCCACCAGCGGCAAGGAGAGCATGAGCCGGTGCCAGAGCAGGCGGCCTTTGGTACTGCGCAAAAAAACGAATAACGCCGAAGCGGGAAGGGCGAAGGCCAGCGCGAGCCACACATAATTGTTTTGCAAAAATTCGCTGGCGCTCAGGGCCGCGGCCGTCATCGGCGGAATTTTGATTTTGAATTTGAGCAGCAAGCGCGCGATTTCCGGAAAGAGATACATCACGTAAAACGACAGCGCCCCGAGACAAGCCAGCATCACGACGATGGGCATAAACAGTGCGCTGCGGATATTTTTCCTGAAATCGGCGCTGCGTTCCAAAAATTTTGCTAGGCTGGAGTAAATCTCCGCCATGTTGCCGCTGGTGGAGGCGACGCTCATCATGTACGCCGCGAATTTTCCGAGCACCTGCGAGTGTTTGAGAAAAACTTGGCGCCCCTCCTTGCCTTTGATCAAATCCTGGTGAATTTCCTGAATCGTTTCGCGCAACGTGCGATTCTCCACGCTCTTGATTGACAGCGCGAGGATTTGTTCATACGGATACTTTTCCCGCAACAAATCGGCGCACATGCGAACGAAGAATACCAGTTCCTTTTGTGGAACCGCCAGCTTCGGGCGAAAGAACTTTTGCCGCAATTTGAGGATTTGATAACCTTGCCGCGTCAGCGCCTGGTAAACCTCTTCGCGCGTGTAAGCCTGGATCTCGCCGCGCTGGACTTTGCCGTTTTGGCCTTTGCGAACGGCGTAGCCAAACGGAACGCGCGCATGCAGCGTAAGCTGCCGCAGGCCATGCTGCTGGTTGATCTTCTCGGTTTTTCTTTTGGCCTCAAAGCGGTTCGGCGCGAGCACCGTTCCGCGCAGCGGTTTGCCGGTGAGCGTGACGCCCTGATAACGAAATTCCGTCATAATCTTTCACCTGATATAAGAAAACAGCCAGAGTCTAGCGCTGCCTTCGTCAATGAAGGAATTTCCGATCCTAGAAATTATATAAATGAAGTTTGGTCCATCCGTGGGGCGAGGTGAAAATAGCGGGAAAACGCTTGCAACGAAATCGGAGAAAGGAGGGCAGGAGGGAAAACACTTTTTAACGAAGCCGCACTCCGCAGCTTGCGTAACGCAGCGTTAAAGCATTCCCTTCAGTTGCTCCT
>CAYNDW010000510.1:0-5211 GCA_964395375.1 uncultured Cytophagia bacterium | reverse complement strand
GGCTTGCAACTCAACAAGTTCAGTCGCGCCTCCGATCGGAAGGTTCACCGCTTCTTTCGCTTTAATGTTGGCAACGTTTGCGGAGACATCCGGCTGCACAACAAGATGCTCTGCGACTGCCATGACTTCCGCTATTTGCACGGCCTCAGGGAGCAAAGCAAACTCGCCGGTGAAATCGACTGTGGTGGTTAGGTCGATCTGCACACGAACCTCCGATTGCAGCACTGGCCGGTATCCGATCATGCTGGCCCTCAACGTATACATGCCCGGCGGAACGTTTAAGATGAAGTAGTAGCCCTTGGCGTCAACGGCGGCTCCTAAGTTGGTTCCGGGTATGACGACGTTGGCACCGGGCAAGGGCGCGCCTGAGCTTTTGTCAACCACGCGACCGGCAATTTTTCCCGTGGTGCCGGCATGAGTACCTTTGCAAAAAGTGAAGAGAGACCAAACAATCATCGCCTTTGCGGCAAACGGTCTTGAGATAGAAAGTTTCATATTCGCCTCCGAATTATGCGTCGAATTCGTAATCCAAATCTCGCTCCAATGTTGGGATGATACAGCGCCGACGTCGCTTTCGCTTCTTGGATGAAGCTCATCTCAGTCTCTTTGTCGTGGGTCAGCTAGTTCTGTTGGCAAAAACTTCAGCACGATGAGGTGTTTGAACTTGTCATCCGTGGCTTTGTACACTACGCCTTTGCCGAGTTTCTCCAAAATGCGATAATGTGAAATGGTTTTGTCCATCATTTTCCCAACTCTATTTTTTTAAGCAACGCTTGAAAAACCGGTTCTCCGCGCAAGGGGTCGAAGATGGGATTTTGTTTGATGTCAATCGATGAACGACTCCGCTCCTGTTCTAATATGGCCAGGGCTTTGTCTTGCTCACCCAGACAAACATAAATCCGTGCTATAAGAATTGCTGATCCCTTGCCTTGTTCCAACTGCCTCTGTAATTCATTGAGCAGGTTTAACGCCTTGTCCCTCTTGCCTGATAAAGCATACGCACAGCCGCAATATGCCCAAACTTCTAGATTGTCGAACTTGACCATCGCGTCACTTTCAAACACTGCGATGGCCTTTTCATATAAACCCTTCAGCAAATAAGCTTGTCCGAGATTAAATTGCACAAGGGTAAAGTCAGGGTTCAGTTGCAGCACTATAAGGGAATGTTCGATGGCCTTGTCATACTGGCGGTTAACAACATAAGCCCCAACAAGAGTACCATGCGCGGTCCCCGAAAGCGGATCTAAATCGACTGCGCGTATCGCCTCTGCTAATCCCTCCTCCAGTCTGCCGCGCCGGCTCAGGAATATTCCGTACTCGCGGTGTGCTTCTCCGCTATTAGGGTTCAATTTAAGGGCTTGTCTGAACTCCTCTTCTGCTCCGGTCCAATCCTCATCATATATGTATTGAATCACGGCTCTTGCGGTATGAGCCTCAGAGAGATTTTCATCCAGCTCCAACGCCTTCGCTGATACATACCTTGCTTTGTCTCTGGCTTCAGCACTTGGCATTAAACCAATTGCGCCCTGTATGAAGTATGGCACAGCCAAAGCGGCGTAGGCTTCGGCAAAAGTTGAATCAATTTTTATTGCCTGCTCGAAAAGATTGACCGCCTGCTGATAGCCTTTTGCGTATTCTCTTTCATGAAAATCTAAGCCCCAAAGGTAAAGCTTATAGGCCTCTGGAGCAACGGTTCGCACCTTTTTCAAACGCGCTTGCTCTTGGCGTGTCACTTTTGACTCGATTTCGTTCGTAATAGCAAGCGCCATCTCCCGTTGCAAATTCAACACGTCGCGCAACTCGCGCTCGAAATTTTGCGACCATAGTCGTTTTTCTGTTTTCGCTTCAATCAATCGCACCGCAATGCTTACACGATCACCCGAGGTTACGGCCGAGCCTTCGACCACCGCATCAACATTCAATTCTTGCGCTATCGTGGGCAAAGGTTTCGTGCCGCCTTTATACTGCATGACCGACGTGCGCGAGATGACGCGTAAAGCCTCGATTTGTCCCAAGACCGCGATCAAAGCCTCCGTCATGCCGTCAGCGAAGAATTCTTGATTCGGGTCACCGGAAAGATTCGCCAACGGCAGCACTGCAATTGAATTGATCTTGGGTTCCTGGGTTAGGCTTTGGTTGAAATAAAGCCCGACTCCTGTGAGCACAACGATTAGAATGCCAAGTGCGGTGTATTGAACAATACGCTTTTTCCTTCGCAGCTTTGCAATGAAGAGGCGCGCTTTGGCATATCCCAGTTCCATCTTTTGTTTGAGCGTTCTCAGAGCGTCGAGCATGTCGTCCACGCTTTGATAACGCTTCGCTGCGCTTTTGGTCAAAGCCTTTTCAACAATCGGCTCCAATGCTAGCGGCGCCTCGACGCGCAATTCCTGCAGCGGTTTTGGAGTTGTATTCAGCACAGCATACATCATTGCGTGCTCTTGCTCGCCTTTAAACGGCAACTGGCCAGTGAGCATTTCGTACAGCACAACACCCAAAGCCCAAATATCGGTGCGATGATCCACGGCTTCCCCGCGCGCCTGTTCGGGCGACATATAAGCCATCGTGCCCACGGTTGATCCGGTTTTGGTGAGTCGCGGTTGGCTTGCCAGTTTGGCGAGGCCGAAATCGACAATCTTCGCCACACCGTCTTTGGTGATGATCACATTCGCAGGTTTAATGTCGCGATGCACAATGCCGTGCGCATGCGCTTTCGCCAAGCCCTGCGCAATCTGAATCGCTATCTCAATAACACTGCTCACTGATAACTGTCCACTGGTCACTTTCTTTTGCAGCGTTTCACCTTCATAATACGCCATGACGATAAACAACTGCCCGTCATCGGTTTCGTCGATCTCATGAATCGTGCAGATATTGGGATGATCCAGCGCTGAAGCTGCTTGCGCCTCGTGGATGAAGCGAGCTTTGGCCTCTTCGTCGTGGGTTAGTTCGGAGGGTAGAAACTTGAGAGCAACAAAGCGTTTGAGCTTGGTGTCCTCGGCCTTATAAACCACGCCCATACCGCCGCGGCCGAGCTCTGCAAGAATTTGATAATGGGAAATGACTTGGCGCATTCGCTGGCCCCGCTGCTTGGTTTGAGAAATAACTTATCGCGTTCAGCCTCGAAAACTCAGTGGCTCATCAGCTTTTCAGTGGGATAAAACTAGAACGCCGAGTTTATAAAGCCGGAAGGATAAGCTTTTTTTCCAAAAACGCAACCGATTTCACCCTCCAGCCGATTTCAAAACTCCACGGTCCCCTCCTTTTTATCCTTCCACAGCACCAAGCTCTTTTGCTTCCCTCCCACTTTCACATGCACGAGGTTTTGCTGCGCTTCGAATTTTTCCATGAGCAGGCTATTGCGAACGGTAAGCTTGCGCACGCTCGGCACGTGCGCGACTTCGACATAGCACCACGCTTCATCCACTTCGATCTCTTTGCCGACAAACGAAAACGCAATCGTATCGCCGTTAACTTGCAGCGTTACATTTCGTTCGAGATAGTTTTTGATGTAAAGCTCCGCACGAGGAGACTCATCCTTGGAGCCGAGGCGCAACCGTTCTTTAGTTTGATCTTCGAGCGCGCTTTCCAAATCTTCCGTAAAAATTTTAAACGTAATCTCGAGCGACTTCGTCTTAACGTTATGGTCGATCGCGCAAACGCTGACATAAAAAGGATGAATCACACTCCCCTGGCCCCCCTCAAGGGGGGAATTTTCGCGGAGATGTGCTTCAGTATTCCCCTCTTGAGAGGGGATTAAGGGTGGTGTGGCATTGCCCGTTCGACTCGCGCCCATCATCGCGGTAAAGCCGCAAATGGCAAATCCCAATCGACACCAACGAGGTAACGATACGGCACTGTGCTGCACGAGGGCTTTCAACAAGGCGACCTCCTCAATCGGAAAATTCTGGCTTGACTTCCACGGCATTTGCCGCTAATATAGTATTGCATTATCCTTCTGCCAATCAAAAAGTCTCCCTCACCAACTTCGGAGAGAACATGAAACTCCATGCTCCGCGCTTCGTGATCATCATCGCGTTCTGCCTTCTCCTTCCGCGTCTCAATCACGCGCAAGAGAGCACGAGCACAGATAAGTTCCGGCAGCTTTATGAGGAATTTCAAACGCCGAACGTGTATCACAACGCCGCGGGCGCGCCGGGGCATATGTATTGGCAGCAGCGCGCGGACTATGATATGAGCGTCGAACTCGACGACGCGACGCAGCGCGTGTCCGGCGTGGAAACGATAACGTACTTCAACAACTCGCCCGACGCGCTCAGCTACCTTTGGCTGCAGCTCGATCAAAACCAGCAAGCGCGCGACTCCGACACCTACAAAACGCGCACGAGCAGCATCTCCGACCAAATGAGCTTCAACGCGCTCAAACAATTTCACAATGATTTTGAAGGCGGCTTTCATCTCGAATACGTGAAAGATCGCGCGGGCAATGCGCTGCCGCACGTCATCAACAAAACTATGATGCGCATCGATCTGCCGCAGCCTTTGCGCCCGCAAGCCGCGTTCACGCTGCAAATCAAATGGTGGTACAACATCAACGATCGTATGAAAGTAGGCGGCCGCAGCGGCTATGAATACTTTCCCGAAGACGGCAATTACCTCTACACCATCGCGCAGTTTTTTCCGCGCATGGCGGTTTATGATATGGTCGAAGGCTGGCAGAACAAGCAATTTCTCGGCAGCGGCGAGTTCACGTTGCCCTTTGGAAATTATTCTGTGCGCATCACGGTTCCGTCCGATCACATTCTCGGCGCGACCGGGGTGTTGCAAAACAGCACGGAAGTTTTGAGCGCGGAGCAACGTACTCGTTGGCAACGCGCGCAAACCGCAAGCGCTCCGGTGCTGATCGTCAACGAAGCCGAAGCCCGCGCCGCGGAGAAAACGCGCGCCGCGTCTAAGAAGACATGGATCTACAAAGCCGAAAATGTGCGCGACTTCGCGTTTGCCACTTCGCGCAAATTCATTTGGGATGCGATGGGCGTGAAGTTCGGCGACCGCACCGTGATGGCGATTTCATATTATCCCAAAGAGGGCAATCCCTTGTGGGAGCAATATTCCACGAAAGTCGTCGCGCACACGCTGCGCGCGTATTCGAAGCACACGTTCGATTATCCCTACCCCGCCGCGATCTCCGTGCATACCGACCGCATCGGCATGGAATATCCGATGATCTGCTTCAACGGCGGCCGGCCGGAA
>CAYNDW010000509.1:0-5221 GCA_964395375.1 uncultured Cytophagia bacterium | reverse complement strand
GCCAGAGCAAGCCACATGCGGAAATCATTTGACTCCACCAGCTTACCGCCCCAGACTTTTTTTACAAACGAGGGCGTTGACATGCCGTATTTCTTCTCGAAGCCGGCAAGTTTGCGCTTGAGGCCCGCGAGTCCGACGTGGCGGACGATCACGCGGGAGCGTTTTGGGGTCGAGGCAGTTTTCATTTTAAACCTCCGCCGTGTAAAGTTCACGAGAGTAATTTCGAAGTTCTTATGGGTAAATTTTCTAGTGCAATGTAAAACTCCTCGTCTTGAGATACAATTCGAAATTTGCGGCTGCATTGATTTCGCCTTACTCTCCTTCCCCCAACTCCGCTTGCGAACGAGTAAACCGGTTGCACTACGCAGCTCTGGTTTTTTTGTCATTCAGGAGGAATCTTTTTACGCGCTGGAGAGGCTGCCAGTGCTCAAAAAGATTCCTCCTGAATGACGGCACGAGGGGAGGAAGAGCATCCGCCATGTCACTTTTAAGGTTCGCCCACCAAACTATTCACGCGACCTTGCGCAGCATTTCCGCGCCGAGGCGCATCGTCTCGGCCACGAGCGTTTCGAAATCTTCTTTGCGGCTGCGATGATTGGTGATCGCGGCGCGGAGCGCGTAGGCGCCGTGTAGAATGGTCGAAGTCGGCGAGGCAATGCCGCGCTCTTGCAGTTCCATTAAGATTTGCCGATTCACTTCATTCAGCTTTTCTTCGGCAACGTTCTTAGGCTTGAAACGAAAACAAACGACATTGAGCGCAACCGGCGCGACCAATTCCAACACGGTGCTTTGTTCAACGAGTTGCGCGAGATAACGCGCTTGCGCAATGTTCTGTTGAATAAGACGGCGATACTTGTCCACGCCGTGCTCTTTCAACAAGAGCCAAACTTTGAGCGCGCGAAAGCCGCGCGAGAGTTGGATACCGTAGTTCGCCAGCCATAACGGGCCGCCGCTCAAGCCGCGCTCGTGCTGCACGAGATATTCGGGCACGAGCGTAAACGCATTTTCATGCGCCGCGCGATCTTTGATCAACACGCAACCGGCTTCATAAGGCATGTACATCCACTTGTGCAAATCAAACGCGAGCGAATCCGCGGCTTCCATGCCGCTGAGGTGTCGGCGCATCTCCGGCGCTAAATAAGCGAGCGCCCCGAACGCGCCATCGACATGAAACCAAAGTTTTTCGCGACCGCACAACTCCGCAAGCTGCGCGAGCGGATCAATCGCGCCGGTGTTCACGGTTCCGGCATTGCCCAGCACGCAAAAAGGAAGATGCCCGGCGGCACGATCTTCCACGATCGTTTTTTCCAATTGCGCGAAGTCAATACGATAGTTTTTATCCACCGCAATTTTGCGCAACGCTTTACTGCCGAGGCCCATCAATTCCACGGCCTTTTGCACGGAGCTATGCGTCTCCGTTGAACAATATATGGTCATCATGCCGGTCGCGGCAGTCACACCTTCTTTGCGAATATCAAAACCGGCTTTCGCATTGCGCGCGACGGCAAGACCGAGGAGATTCGCCATCGAACCGCCGCTCACCAATAACCCGCTTGCGGTTTGCGGAAAATCGAGCATGGCCTTGCACCAATCGAGCACTTGCTGTTCAACATAAATCGCGCTGTGATCCGCGCCGCCGACATTCGGATTCATCGTGGCCGCAAGCATCTCGCTCAACGCGCCAAGCGCGGAGCCGGTGCCGTTCACAAAACCCCAATAGCGTGGATGAATGTTGCCGTGCGGATACGGCAACACGTGCTCGACAAAATCTTGATACGCCTGCTCCGCGCCTTGGGGCGCAAGCGGCAATGGCTGTTGCAAATGCGTTTTTACACTTTGCGGAATCGCCCGCCACACCGGGCGCGCGCGCACGGTTTGTAAATAGGTGATCATGTCATCGACCATGCGATGGCCGAGTGCGCGCGTCTCTTCCCAGTTTTCGGGATCAAGCGTTTCTTCGTGGCGCAAAATTTCTTCGGGGTTCATGAGATGGCTCCGTTTTTTTATTAGCATGAAAATATTTTTTTTCAATGTCATCCTGAAAGGACCTTCCCTCGCGCTTGAACCAACTTCCAGTTTTGAGGGTTGACGCGAGCGCGAGGGAAGGTGCTTACAGCATGACAATGCAGAGGGGTCATCGTTAATTGGTCACAATCAATGTGAGCGCTTCAAAGTTTCTTCACCGTATCACCCACTCGAATTATGCCCGCTTGCACGACTTTCGCATTCACGCCGCGCAGGCGCAGTTCTCTGCCCAGGGGAGAGTTGACGAACTTCACGGCCTCAACGCCAAACCGTGACGCAAACTTTTTGCAGCCGGTGTGTGGTTGCGCCGTGATTTCGATAATCGCCGCGCCGAGCGCGAGCCGCGTTCCCGCCGGCATATTCGCTTCGCTCAAATCGAGGTCGATATACAATTGATCGCCCGCCAGCGCCCAGCGCTCTTTTTCTTGTGCCAGCAACGCAATCGCGCGCGCGTTCATGAGGTTGAGCTGCATGTCGGGATGCGGACCGCCCTCCGCGGAGCGCGAGCTGCCGCGCGTTTTCCAATTGTCGCCAATCAGCCCTTCGCTGCAATCAAGTTCGCCCACCTCCAAAACTTCCCGCGCTTCGATTTGCGGGCGACGCACGATCAATTCCAAATTGCCTTCATGCTTGGGCGACTGAAGAATCGCGTGCAATCCAACTTGTAGTTCGGTTTGGGTTAAATGTTTGGGCTGATCTTCCGCTCGTTCCAAAACATAAACGGCCCACGGCGCTGTTGTGGTTTCGCTTACCCACGCCATGGCTTCGTGCGATTTCCCCAACGGCCAATAGGTTTTGAGCGCGCTCAACCCCGCGCGCTTATACGCTTCGTGATAATCATCGTCGGTGCAAAGAATGTCTTCCACGGGCCGCCGATCTTTCACATCTAACATTACGATGAAGACCTTCTCGCCGCTCTTGGCCGCGCGATTTTCGGGAAAGTCTTTCGTGGAAAAAGAAGTCCACTCGTTGACGTAAATCTCCGCGGACGAAACCAGATTCACCAGGCGCCCGCCGGGCCGGAGCAAACGCTGCAACGATCGCATCAGCGCAATCTTCTTTTCCAGTGTGGGGACATTGTCGAAAGTGAATGCCGACAAGACGAGATCGTATTCGGCCGCAAACCCGTCGAGGTTGCCCTCGGGAAGAAGAAAATATTTGCCTTCGCGATCACGCTCGCGTGCTTGTGCAAGCATGTGCTCCGAAATGTCCACGCCGACAACCTCAAAACCCAACTCGCGCAAGAACCGCGTCGAGCGCCCGGCGCCGCAGCCGAAGTCAAGCGCCTTGGCGCCGCGCACGTGCTCGCCAATGATCGCCGGGAGATCGCGAAACGCGAGATAATACGTTCCGGGAAATTCGAGCGTCGCGTAGGCTTGTGCGCGCGTTTGATCTTCGTAGACATTGGAGAATGCCGCGTTCATCATATTGTTCCTTGTGTCTTCCGTTAATGTTTTAGCCTCGCGCGCAACCGGCGCGTCTTCGTCTTCAAGTTCGTCTCTGTGTGGTTCAGCTTATAGTCGTTCTTGGTGAGTTTGCAAGCGCAACGTAGAGCACCGCGACATTCATGTCGCCGCCACGGTTTTTTCAGACAAAAAAACGAATGACGAAAGCGGCCGCGTAAATATCGCTTCGCAAGAGAGTACAATACATTTTGGGTTGATTGCAACTACAACTTTCAATTTGCATAAACCGCGAGCGCAATCTTTTTAAAGCCCTGACTGAGCAGCGCAGCGCTTACAAACACCGAAGAAAAAACTTGGCAACCCCTCGCCGCATGCTTATATTGCGCTCCACTTTTAACCGAGGAGAAGAGATGAGGCGTGTGAAATTGTGGTGTGCCGTGTTGCTCGTTGCGCTATTGCTCTCGTGCTCCAACTCACAACAAAAAGCCGAACTCGTCTTCCGCAACGGCGCCATTTACACCGTCGATGCGCAGCGCACGTGGGCTGAAGCGCTTGCCATTGCGAATGGCCGCATCGTGTACGTCGGCGACAATGCCGGTGTGGAAAAGTTTGTAGGCGATAAAACTCGAACCGTTGACTTGCACGGCAAGATGGTTCTGCCCGGTTTTCACGATTCGCATGTGCACCCGGTGAGCGGCGGCATTGAGTTGGGGCAATGCAATCTCAACGGCTCGAAAACGCAGCAAGAGATTTTCGATAAAGTGCGCGAATACGCCGCGCAAAATTCCAACAAGCCATGGATCGTGGGCGGCGGCTGGGATTTGCCGATTTTTCCGAACGCGAATCCGACGAAGGAACAACTCGACGTGCTCGTGCCCGATCGTCCCGCGTATCTCACCGCGGCGGACGGCCACTCCGCGTGGGCGAATAGCAAAGCGCTGCAAATCGCCGGCGTCACCAAAGACACGCCCGATCCGAGCGAAGGCCGCATCGAGCGCGATCCCCGAACCGGCGAGCCTTCCGGCACGTTGCGCGAGATGGCAACGGACTTGGTCTCGAAACATCAGCCGGAGTTGACGCCCGAAGATTATCTGCAAGGCGCGCGCGCCGGGTTGGCAATGGCAAATCGTTTCGGCATCACGTCGCTACAGGAAGCGAGCGCGCACGAAAAAATTCTCGAAGCGTATCTCGCGTTGGATCGCCGCAACGAATTGACCGCGCGCGTGCTCGCCGCGCAGTATGTTGATCCCAAGCAAGACACCGCGCAGATTGTGACGCTGGCGCAGCGACGCGAGAAATATCATGGGCAAAATTTACACGCCACTGCCGTAAAAATTTTCGCGGACGGCGTGATCGAATCGCACACCGCAGCATTGCTCGAACCGTATGTCGATCGTCCGAATGATCGCGGCATTCCAAACTGGGAGCCGAAACAGTTCACGCGCGTGGCCACTGCGCTCGACCGCGCCGGGTTTCAAATTCATACGCACGCGATCGGCGATTACGCGATTCGCATGACGCTCGATGCACTCGCCACCGCGCAACAAACCAACGGCAAACGCGACGCGCGCCATCATATCGCGCATTTGGAATTGATTGATCCGAAGGACATTCCGCGCTTCAAACAACTCGAGGTGGTCGCGACGTTTCAAGCGCTCTGGGCTTATGCGGATCCGTACATCACGGAGTTGACGGAGCCGGTGCTCGGGCCGGAACGCTCGCGTTGGTTGTATCCTATTGCCAGCGTCGCACAAACCGGCGCAACGCTTGCCGGCGGCAGTGATTGGTCG
>CAYNDW010000508.1:0-5222 GCA_964395375.1 uncultured Cytophagia bacterium | reverse complement strand
TAGGCGCGCGAGTAATCATAATCCGCGTAATCATGCGTGCTCGTTGCTTCAAAGCCGAGCAAGTCGCCGATGTGATTGCGACCTGCATTCGCAAACTCCGGCGCGGCCCAATGATCCGCGCTGCCTTCGGGGCTGAACTCGTAGCTCATGTAATTGAAACCGCGCTCGGTGTTGTTGGGATCATACAAGCCGAGAATGTTATGAAACACGGCCTCGCTCGAACTTTCGCCGTCGGGAAAATCCGCGGCGTTTTTGCCGTTGCCGGAATCGAGCGCGAGGCTGCCGTGTTTGTAGATCGTGAAGCTCGCCATGTCTTTGTGCGCGTGCGGCGAGTACCAATATTTCTGCGCCCAAAAAATGATGTGCGTGGAATTTTCTTTGTCGAATGAAGACTTCATCACCACTTCGCCGAGGCCGAGCTTTTGGCCGAGACCGAGACCGATCTGCTGCGGTGATTTCGCGACGACGTCTTTATAGCCCCACAAAAATTGAATGAACAAATCATCGATGCGCGGATCGTAGTAGGGATAATCTTTCACGTCAATGCCGTAGCCCGTGGTCAGCATCCATTTCGCGAGGCCCGCCATGTCGGGATCGACCTTGCGCAACGCGCCGGCGGAGATCGCCATAACGCGGCTCATGTGATGCTCATTCACTTCTTGCAAGCTGTTCGTGTCGTGGCGCGACATATAATAGTGGCCACGCAGCTTGAGCGGAAGCGCATTGTAGAGAATGTAGAGCACGTTGCGGCGCAGAATGTCCGTTTCATAAAAAAGATTTTTTCCCAACGCGCTGCTCGCCGCGCCGGCCATGAAGCTCACGTTGGTGATGCCGAGAAAATAATAACTCGCGCCTTCGCTCCAACCTGGGGCTTCGAAAATGTTGTCGCCGGTGATGAGCGTGCGTTCGAGGAACACCGCGTTGAAGTAATTCAGCATCTCTTGCGCTTTGGCGGTGTAGGTCGCGCCGAGATCATCGCCCCAAATCGCGAGCGCGCCGGCGCAGCCGTGATGAATGTAGCCCGTGACTTGATTCGAAAGTTTTTGATAGGCATTGGGATTCGCGTCTTCATCGCGTTCGTTGTAAAGTTGAATCAACGCATCGGCCAGTGCGCGCTTCTCCTCCAACGTCGAGAGCTCGAAGGTCCAATCATACACCACCGCGAGCGCGAGGTTGTGATGCGCGCCGTCCGTGCTTTGCAGCTTCGCGGAAGAGTGCGTGTCGCCTCCATTCGCGAGCGTGCGCGCGGCCATGGCGAGCTCGATGGCTTTGCGGCCATATTGCGTACGGTTGTGGCCATAGGTGAAGCCCGTCATCTTCGCGGGTTCGAGGAGATATAGGAAGGCGTAGTTCTGTGCGTCAAGCAAGAGGACGTTGCGCGTCTTGGCCGAGGCGCTTTCGTTGAATGCGGCATCGAGCGCGTTGACGTAGTTTTGATATTCGGCGGAGTAGAGAGTCTTGAGACGCTGGCGCAAAGGCGTGAGATCATCCGCGGTGAGATAGATACGCGGATGCGCTTTGTTCGCGAGCGGACTGCCCGCGGGAGGAACATAGTTTTGCGCGGAGGTGGTCGTGACCGTCAAACAGAAAAACGATAGAGTGATCAACTTCCGTGTCATTGTCTCATTGCCTTCCTTTTATGGCCTTCATCCTAGCCGATTGTCTTTCACATGCTCGCCTCTCAGCATTGTCATTCAGGAGGAATCTTTTCTAGTGCTCGGCGCCACTGCCTATTTTGAAGTAAGCGTCGGTCACTAGAAATGTTTTTCCGCAGGATGACATTCCGCGTAGGCGACATTCTATCACGCGTTTAAATGTATTCTATGAACTGAAGGATCTTTCCGGCAATTCATTCCAAAATCCCAAAAGTGTTTTAACGTGCTCATTAAATAGATTCTGGCTCAGGCTTAAGGTTTCTTCAAGCAAGGTAGAATCTAAAGTCGGGCGGTTTTCAAATTTGAAAATTGGTTGCTTGAACAGTTCCTTGTTCCTCTCAGAAAGTTGCTCGGCAGAACCGCCATCGCCATGTTTGATCACATTACTCAATAGTCGCAATTCATCGATTTTACCCCAACAAGACAGTTTTTCTAAATCAAGATTATGAAATTGGAAATGCGGCTTTATATCACGCATACCAGCGGGGCAGAAATCAGTGAACTCTATTTTATAAGTATGACTCATCTCATTGTACAAAAATTTTCTGACCTGTTGTTCCCATATATGATACAAACTCGAAATCGCTATCGCGGTGAAGGCGTATTTTACTGCGCGCAGCTCGGAATAATAGATGATACTTTTATGAAGGGCCTTTTCAGCCAAACCTGATAAATCTCCCGACTCATCAAATGTGCTTCTGCACAATTCTTCATAGTAGTTATCAGCAAACTCGTCGGCTTCTTTTTCAATATTGACGAAACTAGGAAATAACCTTTCATTGAATATCCTGGAATACGCTGAGATTTCGGACTTATAATAGTTTCTCCGGAGTTCAGGCAAGTATAATTGGCTTGGGTGCATACTACGAATCCTTTAACTGATTCACCGCATTCATTTCCCGTCCTCAAGCTCCGTATAGGAGCGGGCTTGCTTTAAATACGCTGCTCCGGATCGACTTCATTCGAAACGGAGTTTCTCGAACAAGTGTGTTCCCAAACAGAGTTTGGGAACGAGAGGCAATCTTTCTATTCATCGCTAACACGATTCATGCTGAGGCTTGTGCCAAGCACTAGGGAAGTTCCCTCCAGGATGACAGTGAGAGGAGAGCGCATGCTCCTTCTCTACCTCTCAATTCACTCCGATGTCAAACTTCACGCTGCCGCCGAGCGAGTCTTTGAAACTCAAAACGCCGTGGCTGCTCGTTTTCACATTCAAATGCGGCGCGCCGTTTTTGCGAATCTTCATGAACGTGCTCGGCGCGAGGCCGCTCACGAGGTGCGCGACGTTTTGCGTGGAGTTGATTTGATACGAGACGGCGTTCTGCGCCGCGTTTTTCTTGCTGAAGATCACCACGCGCTTGTTGTCGATCAACGCGCCGCTGCACGTGGCGGACTCAATCTTCATCACGGGCGACATAGTTTGCAGCACGCGCGAATCGCCGAGTTGCATCACGGTCAAATACTCGCCGGCTTGCGAGCGAATCTCCGCGCGCCAACTGCCGGTCCAATACGCGCCCCAATCGAGATACGGACCTCGCGAGCGAATGAGTTTGCCGTTCGCATCGACAAACCATTGGCCTTCACCGCCGAGCTTCGCAATCTCTTTCTGCGCCGGCAAGAGCGACTTCACGAGCAAACGGCCGTCCGCGACATTTTCAAAATTATTCGTAACGATGATTTGATCGTTGTTGATTTGCGGCTCGAACGCGGTGTGCAAGAGCCAACGCTTTTCGAAATCAGAATCGACAAGATCGTGAATGACGACGAACTCGCGATTTTCCGGGCCGCGCAGATATACGAAGCGCCGCACCGCGGAGCGCGCCTTGCTCTCTTTCTCATCGCCGGTATACGACGCGGTGTAATCATAGTCGATGAAATCAAAATCTTCGCCGGACTCAAATGCTTTCAACTCGCCAATGACGCTGCGACCGCCGGGTTGAAACGCTTCGTCCTTCCAATGCTCCGCGTTTTTATCCGGGCGAAAACTGAAGTCCATGAAATTCGGCTCGTCCGCTTCTTCCGGTTCATTGGGATTGTATAAGCCGAGAATGTTGTGAAAGATCGCTTCGCGCGAACTTGAACCGCGCGGCAGATCATCGGCATTCTTGCTATTGCCCGCGTCGAGCGCGAGGCTGCCGTGTTTGTAAATCGTGAAGCTCGATTGATCGAGATGCGCGTGCGGCGAATACCAAATGCGCGGCGCCCAAAAAATGATGTGCGTCGACGTCTCTTTATCAAACGAAGACTTCATCACAATCTCGCCGAGGCCGAGTTTGTAGGTCAACGGCAAATCCGCGGCTTCGGGCGAGAGCGGGCTGACGTCTTTACTTCCCCACAAAAAATTGAAGAAGAGATCATCGACGCGCGGATCATAATACTTGTAATCTTCCACCTTCAAACCATAACCGCCAACGGTCAACATCCATTGCGCCACGCCCGCCATCACGGGATCATTCTTGCGCAACGCGCCCGCGGAGATTTGCAGAATGCGGCTGAAGTTGTGATTGTTGACGTCGTCCAAGCTGTTCGTGTCGTGGCGCGAAAGCCAATACTTATCGCGCAGTTTCAGCGGCAGCGTATTATAGAAAATGTAAAGCGCATTGTGGCGCAAAAAGTCATGCTTATAAAAAAGATTTTCGCCCAACGCACTTGAAGCCGCGCCCGCGAGAAAGCTAACATTGGTGATGCCGAGCATGTAGTAACTCGCGCCCTCACTCCAGCCCGGGCCTTCGAAAAGTTTGTCGCCGACTTCAAGCGAGCGTTGCAAGAACACCGCGTTGAAGTAGTTCAACATCTCTTGCGCTTTGGCGGAATACGTTGGCCCAAGCTCGTCGCCCCACAGCGCGAGCGCGCCCGCGCTGCCGGAATGAATGTAGCCCGTGACTTGATTCGAGAGTTTTTCATACTCGCCGGGATTCGTTTCGGGATCGCGATTGTCGTACATACGAATCATCGCGTCAGCAAGCATGCGTTTCTCTTCGAGCGTGAGCAGAGAGAACGTCCAATCATAAGCCACGGCCATCGCAAGATTTTGATAGCCGCCGTTCTCGCCTTGCAAGTTCGCGGAAGAGTGACGGTCGCCGCGCGTTTCGCGTTTGACGAACATCGCAATCTCGATGGCTTTGCGGCCATACTCCTCGCGACGATGCCCTAAGCTGAAACCTGGCATGGTGGAGGGATCTATCATGTAAAGAAACGCGTAGTTCTTCGCATCGAAGAAAGGATAGCCGCGGCCGCGCTCTTCGTGCGGAACGTCGAAGTGTTTATCGAGTTCGCTGATATACCGTTGGAACTCAGAGCTGTAAAGCGTCTTCAAACGTTGGCGCAATTCGGGCAAATCTTCCGGCGAAAAATAGAGGCGCGGATGCACTTTGCGTGCGAGCGGGCTGTTCGGCGGAGGCGTATAGGTTGAGATCGTGACCCTAGCCGCTTTGGTTTGCTTCTTCTCTTTCTTTTCTTGATCTCCCGCGCACGCGGCGAGGGCGAAGAATAAAATCGCGAGAGTGAAGTAGAGCGTAAAAGTTTTGGTTGAATAGGAATCATTGGACGCAGAGCGTCCGGGCTGCA
>CAYNDW010000507.1:0-5240 GCA_964395375.1 uncultured Cytophagia bacterium | reverse complement strand
CCCGTGCCGTGCGAAGATCCCAGCCAGATCGTTTCGTTGTTTGAAAAAAATATCACGCCGAAGACCAAACTCATACTCATGTGCCACATGATCAATCTCACCGGACAAATTCTGCCGGTGAAACAAGTCGTGCAGATGGCGCGCGCGAAAGGCATTCCGGTCATCGTCGACGGCGCGCACGCGTTCGCGCACTTCGATTTCACGCACGCGGACTTGGACTGCGACTATTACGCAACGAGTTTGCACAAGTGGCTCTTCGCGCCGCACGGCACGGGCTTTCTGTATGTCCGTCAAGACAAGATCGCAAAGCTCTGGCCCATGATGGCCGCGCCCGAGCCGATGGACAATAACATTCGCAAGTTCGAAGAGATCGGCACACACCCGGCCGCGAACTATCTCGCCATTGCCGAAGCGCTCACGTTTCATCACGGCATCGGCGCGAAACGCAAAACCGCGCGCCTGGTTTACTTGCGCGATCGTTGGGCCACGCGCCTCATGCAACACGACCGCATCAAGCTCAACACGAGTCTCAAGCCCGGCTTTGCCTGCGGCCTCGCGAATGTGCAAGTCAAAGGCATCGATCCCGTCGAGCTCGTGAGCCATCTTTGGAGCAAGCACCGCATCATCGCCACGCCGATCAAGCATGCGGAATTTGAAGGCCTGCGTATCACGCCGAATGTTTATACCACGGTGGAAGAGATTGACCGCTTCGCCGACGTGATCGAAGAAGTGTTGAAGAACGGCTTGCCGAAAACGTAAGCCAGGCGTTCAGCCACGGCTTGGCCGTGGCTTTGTTTTTATGCAAGCGGGTTCAACAAGGGCTTGGCCATTGTTTTGATAAATGAAAACTCAAGCCACGGCCCAGCCGTGGCTGAACTTTTTTAGCGCACACCCATGTCCTTCAAAGATCATTTCTCCACCCAAGCCACAGACTACGCCAAGTACCGGCCCAATTATCCCGACGCGCTCTTCGCATACCTCGCCACTCTCGCTCCCGCGCACGAGCTGGCCTGGGATTGCGGCACGGGCACCGGCCAAGCCGCGCTCAGTCTCGTGCCGCATTTTGAGAAAATCATCGCCACTGATCCGAGCGCGAAACAAATCGCGCACGCGACGCCGCATGAAAAGATAGAGTATCGCATCGCGCCCGCGGAGCACACCGACATTGCGCCGCACGCGATCGATCTCATCACCGTGGCGCAAGCGCTGCATTGGTTCGACTTCGAAAAATTTTATGCGGAAGTGCGCCGCGTGCTCAAGCCGGGCGGCGTGCTCGCGGTGTGGTGTTATACGCTGCTGGAGAGCGAGCCACGCGTGGACGCGATTCTTAATGAGTTCTATCACGGCGCCGTCGGGCCATATTGGCCCGCGGAAAGAAAGCTGCTCGAAAACAATTACAGCGACATTCCTTTTCCATTGCAGCAAATCACAGCGCCGCGTTTTTATATGGAAGCGTATTGGAGTTTGGAAGATTTATTCGGCTATCTCGGCACGTGGTCTTCGGTGCAAAGATTCATCGCGCAACACGGCTCCGATCCGCACGAACAAATTCGCGAACGTTTGACCGAGGCCTGGGGTGAGGCTGCAGAAACGAAGTTGGTGAAATGGCCGCTGCATTTGAAAGTGGGAAGGCTGCCTTCATAAACTCCCAGCATGTTGTCATTCAGCAGGAATCCTTTTAAGCGCCGGCAGGACTTTCAGCGAGTAAAAAGATTCCTGCTGAATGACAGGTATGAGGCGCATTTGAATTCCAAGCACTTCTTATGAACCAACCCTATCACCCCATCGCTTGCGCGCTGCACGACGAGTTGGAAGCGCTTGCCACATTGCGCCGCGCTTGCCGCATCGTGTTTCGCGACGACAACGATCAAACCGGCGTCGTCGCCGAAGTCATCGCGGATATTTTCGTGCGCGACCGCGAAGAGTTTGTGCGCCTGCGCAACGGCATGCTCATTCGTCTTGACCACATTGTGAGTATTGACGATAAACCTTTTGCTCCAACTTGCCGTCCAAGTTGAAATTTTATTTTGTCACTCTAACCAGGAAAGGCCAGCATGCGCCGCAATCACAGTTTGACTCGCTTCCGTTTTCTGCTCCTCGTTTCAGGTATCGCACTCGCCTGCGCCGCGTTCGCGCAAGCACAGAAACTCTCCGACGCAAAACTCGCGCAAGAACTCGACAAAATGCTCACGGGCATTTACAAAGCCGAGGCGCCGGGCGCGGCCGTCATCGTCACGAAGAACGACAAGCCGATCTTTCGCAAAGGCTATGGCATGGCCGATCTCGAACTCGGCGTGAAGGTGGAGCCGGATATGATTTTCCGCATCGGCTCCATCACCAAACAATTCACCGCGGTCGCGATTCTCATGCTCGCGGAGCAGGGCAAACTCAATCTCACTGACGACCTCAACAAATTTCTGCCCGACTTTCCCACGCACGAGCACAAGATCACCGTCGAGCAATTGCTCGTGCACACTTCCGGCATTAAAAGCTACACGGGCATGCCGGAGTGGATGCCCCTCATGCGCAAAGATCTCACGCTGCAAGAGTTGCTCGACATTTTTAAAAATCAGCCCATGGATTTTGCGCCCGACGAACGCTGGGATTACAACAACTCTGCCTATGTGTTGCTCGGCGCGATCATTGAAAAAATTTCCGGCGCGAGTTATGGCGACTTCATTCAGAAAAATATTTTTGCCGCGCTCGGCATGAAGCATTCGTCTTATGGCAGCGCGACCCGCATCATTCCGCGCCGCATTCCGGGTTATGAAAAAGGTAACGACGGTTATCAAAACGCGGCGTATCTCAGTATGACGCAACCATACGCTGCCGGCTCATTGCTCTCTTCGGTGGATGATCTTGCGTTGTGGGACGCCGCGCTGTACACGAACAAGCTCGTGCAGCAAGCGTCGTTGCAGCGCGCGTGGACTTCGTATCGTTTGAAAAACGGCGAGGCCACGAACTATGGCTATGGCTGGGCCCTCGGCGAATACGAAGGCCATCGTCTCATCATGCACGGCGGCGGCATTAATGGTTTCATCACGAATGCCATTCGTTTGCCCAATGAACATATTTACGTCGCAGTGCTCACGAATTGTGAAGGCTATGAACCCAGCCCAATGGAAGTGAGTTTGCGCATTGCGGCGCTCGCGCTCGGACAGCCGATGCGCGCGCCCACGGCGATCAGCTTGCCGGAGAGCGCGCTGGAGGCATTCGTCGGCGTTTATCAAATCGATGAGAAGCGTTCGCGCGTGATTACGCGCGAGGGCACGCAGCTTTTTTCGCAAGCCACCGGCGGCAGCAAGAAAGAAATTTTTCCCATGTCGGAGACTGTGTTCTTCTTCAAAGACGACAACTCGGTGAAGTTCTATTTCACCAAAGACGCCGCGGGCAAAGTGCTCGAGATGGACGCGCGCCGTTATTATGGCCCGCGCGAGATCGCGAAGAAAAGCGACAAGCCCATTCCGCAAGAGCGGCAAACCATCCGCGTTGATCCCGCAAGCTACGCGCAATACGTGGGCGAATATGAATTGGCGCCGGGCTTCACCATCACGGTGACGCACGAAGGCCAACAACTCATGGCGCAAGCCACGGGGCAGCCCAAGTTCGAAATTTTACCCGAGGCGGAAAATAAATTCTTTTTGAAAGTGGTGGATGCGCAGATCGAATTCACCAAAGAAGCGAGCGGCAAAGTTGTGAGTTTGATTTTGCATCAAGGCGGCCGCGACATGCCGGGCAAAAGGATCAAATGAAAAAAGACGGAAGCGAAGCCGGACTTCCGATCAAAGAACGCAACGCGATCTCTTCGCTCGTTGAGCGCAAGCCCGGCTTCCCCGACAACTTCTTATATCGCTGGCTCGGAGTCTTGCAATGCCCGCAATGTCGCGGGCATTTTGCTGTTGCGGGCCACGGCGAAGCGCGCACGCTGCAATGCGAGAAGTGCGCGACGCACTTTACGATCGACCACGGCATTCCGCGATTGCTCAAGCCGGAGCGCGCGCAGAGCTTGCAAAGTTTTTGCGGGAAGTATGATCGCCTGCGTTTGCACGAAGGCTGGGCGAGTACGGAGCCGGAGTTTTACGCTCGGCTTCCCTTCGAAGATCGCACCGGCAGGCACGCCGCGGAATGGCAACTGCGCGCGCAATCGTTGCGGCAAGTGCAGCGCTGGTTAGAAAAAAATTACGGCAAACAATCATTGCGCATTTTGGATGCGGGCGCGGGCAGCGGCTGGATGAGTCGTGTGCTGGCGGAGTCGCATGAAGTTTTGGCGACCGATGTAAATGCCGGGCCGCACGGGCTGCATGCGCAAACGCAACGAAGCTTCATGGCCGTGCAAGCGGAGTTGGAGCAGTTGCCGCTCGTTGCGCACAGCTTCGATCTCGTCATCGCCAACGCGAGCGCGCATTATGCGAGCGCCGTGCGCGCATTTTTTACCGAAGCGGCGCGCGTGCTCCGGCCCGGCGGCAGATTGATCGTGATGGACTCGCCGGTTTATTCAAACCAAACGGCCGTGGCCGCGGCGCATGCACGCACGCGCGTTTATTATGCCAACCACGGCGCGCCGGAGTTGGCGCAAAACTACGGCGGCCTCGCGCACGAGCTTTTCTTCAAACCAAATGCTTTCGACTTTCATTGTCTGCGCCGCGACTTCGACCGGCTCGCCTTCATCAAGAAATGGCTGCGCGAAAAATTGGGGAAAGAATCCGCCGCGCGCTTTCCAATTTGGATCGGCGCGCGTATGCCTTGGCCCGAAGACGATGGGCAGCTTGATCGCGCGCGCGCGGGAGCATTGCTCATTCACGAAAATAAACTGCTCACATATTTTTTCCACGGCGCGAAGGACAGCTATTGGCGCATTCCCGGCGGCGGCATGGAAGCGGGCGAAACGCCGGAGCAAACCGCGGTGCGCGAACTGCGCGAGGAGTTGGGATTGCACATTTCCTTGCAGCGCGCGTTCGGGCCTTATCATGCGGCGAACAAGAGCCATTGGTATTTTTTCGCCGTTGCCGATCCCGCGCAACTGCCGGAGGAAAACACCGCCGGCGTTGAAGAAGATTGCGTGGTGAATTGGCTCCCGCTCGAACGGCTGTCCGAGTTTGATATTCGGCCCGCAGGGTTGAAGCGGGAGTTGGTGGAATTTTTTCATGCGCGCTAAAATGAAATCGTCAAATCGGACACACCCTCTGCTTGTCATTCTGGAGGAACCTTCCCTCGTGCTCGGAAGAACAACCGGCGCAAGA
>CAYNDW010000506.1:3337-5253 GCA_964395375.1 uncultured Cytophagia bacterium | reverse complement strand
CCAGAACAATGGAACTTGAGCCACTATCCTTTAAGTTTTCCGGCGGAATGAGCCGTTTCCTTCTCGGATCTCGCGTCTAGTTTTAGAAAGTGGCCCCGCAGCATAACTATTTGTGTGCAAACAATCACGTTGTAATTGGCTTCTCATCTTTACGGGGAAGTAGCCATGAACCACCCCACCGTTCGCAGTAACTCCACAAGCGGTTTTGCGGCGTTTCTCACGCAAATGTTCAGCCTACGCACAGCCCTTCGCTTTATTGCTCTGTTCCTGCTTGCCTTCGTTTTTGCCTGGCCAATGCCAGCCTCGGCGCAGATAAAATTTACCGGCAATGTGGAACGCGATTTCGCCGAAGCCGATACCGCGCGCGGAGTTTTTATCATTAAAGATGATCCCAATCGACAGAATGAAGGCTATCCACCTTGTTTTCATAAAACCGACACGAGTGGATTTGACTTTAAAGATGTCCGATTGTTTTATGATCCTGCGACCGACATCATGTACGTTGGAATTAATACTTATAAAATTGCAGGCGATGCTGACGGTGATGGCGACCCAGCAAAGATGGCGGCGAATCATCCTTGCACCGATCTGCGCGATGCTAAGGATTTTTCCGGCGGCACAGGCTACGACGAGTTTTTTGAAATTCGCATTGATGTCAATAGCGATAGCCTTTACGACGTGATTGCTGGATTACCGCCGGGAAAAGATATCAGAGGGTTTACGATCAACAAATATTTAAATGATAATTTCGGCGAGCAGCTTCAGCAACACATGGGGATCCTGCCGCAAAATCCAAGCGCAACTTCGCCCGATTTAGAATTTACGATTACCCAATTTTCCAAGTTGCCGATTTTGACAAGCAGTGATGCGAAGCGCGCTCGCCTTACCAAAGCTTCACGCGTGGCAGAAATTGACACGATCCGCACCTCTTTTCTAATAAATGGGATCATGGGCGATGGCCGAGGTTCATTCGGGGAAGATCACATTCCCGGGGCCCTTGGTAAAGGCGCTCGCATCCCACTTGTTACGCTAGGGGATTTCATCTGGCACGATCTCAACGCCAACGGCATGCAAGACGCGAACGAGCCGGGTGTGCAAGGTGTCATCGCGCACGTTTACGAGGTCTCCGGAACCAATGCCGTCTTTGTCAAAGCCGACACCACGAATGCCAAAGGCTCCTATGATTTTCTCTTGAATCCCGGCAAATATTTTGTCGAATTTAAATTTCCTCAAGGCCGCGGCTATACCGGCTTTACCCAACGAAACGCGATCCCCGATACCACACGCGACAGCGACGCCGATCTCGCCACTGGTCGCACCAAAACGGTCACACTCAAAAATGGCGAGAGCTATCTTCATCTTGACGCCGGCTTGCTCTCGCCCGATTTTGGTGATGCGCCCTTGCCCGTCACCACATTATTGCAAAATGGCGCGCGTCATGAGCTTGATCACCTCACTTATTTGGGTAATACCGTAGACGGAGAGCTTGATGGTCAACCCGAATCTTCCGCGCGCGGAGATGATAACAACGGCGCAGATGAAGACGGCGTGATTTGGCCTGCAAATCTTTTCGCCGGTACTCCAGCTACGATTCAGGTCAAAGCCTCGCGTGAAAATGCTTTTTTAAATGGCTGGATCGATTTCAACGGCAACGGCAGTTGGGAATCGCAGGAGCAAATTTTTACCAGTGTGCAACTGCGACAAGGGACGAACTCGCTCTCATTTGCAATCCCCATGACCGCAAACCTGGGCAACACCTTTGCGCGTTTTCGCTATAGCACCGTCGCCGCTCTCAACCCAACCGGCCTTGCGTCGAATGGAGAGGTGGAAGATTATCAGGTTGAAATCAAATCTTCACCGCCGCCCAGTTGCGCGGTCACCATCACTTCCCCGCTCGATGGCGCGTCGCTCAATGT
>CAYNDW010000506.1:0-3237 GCA_964395375.1 uncultured Cytophagia bacterium | reverse complement strand
ACACGATTCGCGTGTTCGTGCCGCCGCCAACTTGCACGGTGCGAATCACGTCCCCGCAAGAGGGCGCCGTGCTCCCAACCGGTCCGGTGAATGTCATTGCGACGTCTTCCGTAGCGGAAGGCGTTCCGCCCTATCAACGTTTTTGCACGATCAATAGTCAGACGGTAACGCCGATCAATGACAACACCTTTTCCGCGAATGTGACGCTGGTGGAAGGCTCCAACACGATCACGGTGCGCTGCGCGTTTGTGGATGCGTTGGGCCAGCGCACCACATGCACCCACGCAATCAACGTGACCGGCGTTGCCTCGCCCAGTTGCGCGGTCACCATCACTTCCCCGCTCGATGGCGCGTCGCTCAATGTGAAACAAGTCGAAGTGCGCGCGCAGGTTTCGATCAGCAACGGGCAATCGCCCGTGACCCGCATCTGCACGATCAACGACACCGCGGCCACGGTGCAGCCCGATGGCACCTTTTCGCGAAACGTATTTTTGAAGCCGGGCGCCAACACTATCATCGCCAAGTGTACGGTCACCGATGCGTTCAATCGAACCACGATGTGCGCCGACACGATTCGCGTGTTCGTGCCGCCGCCAACTTGCACGGTGCGAATCACGTCCCCACAAGAGGGCGCAATTACTCTTGCAGGCAGTGTTCTCGTGCAAGCTAGGTTTTTAGTCAGAGGCGGTGTCGAACCGTATACGCGGACATGTACGATCAACGACCAAAAAGTAACGATGCTGGACGATAGCACGTTCTTTTTGAAAGTGGGCTTGAATTTCGGCGACAATGAGATTATCGCCGCGTGCAGCATTACCGACACGCTTGGCCAGAGTACGAGTTGCAGCGACGCGATTCACATATCGCGTGTGGATACTTTGCGCTGTAGCGTGGCGATAGCTGCGCCGCAAAACGGCTTGGTTACGCTTGCTGACAGCGTGCTCGTCGAAGCGCGATCATCGGTCGAAGGCGGCCTTGCGCCATATCGGCACGAAGCCGTGATTAAAGACCTGCCCGCGGTCGTTCGTGCGGATGGCGGTTTTCAGTTAAAGGTGCCGCTCGCGATCGGCGAAAACATAATCGTAGCGGCAACGAGCGTGAAGGACAGCAGCATGCAAACCACGAGTTGCGCGGATACGATTCGCGTCACTCGGGTAAATCATGCCTCCTGCGATTTGAAGATAACGCAACCGGCCACGGGCGATACTCTTGTCGCGCAGGATAGCGTCGCAGTTGTGGTTCGTTTCATGATTGCCGAAGGCATTCCCCCTTATCGCGATAGCACTTGCGCCATTCTGGTGAATGGCGACAGCTTCAATGCAACACGTAGGCCGGATAGCACTTTCAGCGCGATGATCCCGCTCGCTCTCGGCAAAAATGTTATTGTCGCACTCGGCACGGTAAAGGATCGCGACGCGACGAATATCGTTTGCGTGGATACGGTGCGAGTTTATGGTCGTCCGATAAGCTGTTCGCTGGCCTTCATCTCGCACACGGATAGCGCTTTCGTGTGCAGTGCCAGCGAAAAAATCGTGATCTCGCATCAAATCAGTGACACGCTGGGATTGCTCGCTACCACTGGCACGATCAATGGCGTCGCGGCAACGTTGCGCAACGGCAGTTTCTGGCTGCCGGTTGCTTTGCAGCCGGGCTTCAACACAATCATAGCGGAGAGCCGTAGCACGTTCACACGAAATCGTGAAGCCGTCTGCCGCGACACACTGGTGCTTTTTTCCGATACGACGCCCCCGGTTTGCGCGTTTGATTTAAGCCGGCGCCCAACCATTATTGGTAAAGCAACGGATTTCGAGAGCGGGATTGCGAGCATTGAGATTCTCAACTTGCAAAATGGCGAAGTTCGTATCGACTCATTTAAAGTTGGCGCGCGCGAAGTGAATTTTGTGGCGCAACGTGTTGGTACGCAAGGCGGCCCAAGTTTTACTTTGCGGATTAAAAACCGCGCGGGATGTGTGATCGAATGCGATCCGATTCTGGTTCGCGTCGAGCCTGGCGTCGTGTGCGATCACAGCTTCACTATGCCGCATACCGACCGTTATTTGAGAATCGACAATCACGGCGTAAAACGAATTATTCTGACCTTGAATCAGACTGAGATCACGCTGTCATCTGATTCTACGCATGCCGACCGTATTTGTGAGAATTACTACATGCCGCTGTACGGTTTCCGTTTCATTGATTTAGCGAAGTGCTTGATGGTGGGCGAAAATTCGGTGCGGGTGAGATGCGAAGGCGAAGCCGGAAGTTATGCCGAATTGTTCTTTTCCGACATCGAGGATGACAATGTGCACACCCGCGTGGAAGAAAGAGAGCCGTCGAACCACGTTCATGAAATCCCCAAAGCTTTCGCGCTCTATCAGAATTATCCTAATCCTTTTAATCTCTCCACCACCATTGTCTTTGATGTGCCCGAAGCATGGCATTCATCAATCAAACTGATGATTCACAATGCGCGCGGCCAGTTGGTTCGAAACCTGTTTGAAGGGCTGGCCACACCCGGTCGTCACGTCATTTCATGGGACGGCCACGACGAAGGGGGTAGACCGATTTCGTCCGGTGTTTATTTTTGCCGGATCATTTCAGAAAAGACGGTGATGGTTAAGAAGATGGTGTTGGCAAAGTGATATGTAATCGCTTGCTCGGAAAGGGCTTTGTTTGCTTCAATTATGCTGGAAAAGTCCTTGACTTCGGAAATCGAAATTGCTATTATCGGCACTCGTGTTGCGGCAAAAACCTAAATTTTATCGTTCCGAAAGCAATTTTGAGAGGGTGAAGTTGAAGACTTACATTCCCAAACAGGATGATGTCCAAGGCAAATGGTATGTTGTCGATGCGAACGGCAAGATCCTCGGGCGATTGGCCACGCGGATCGCATCGGTGTTGCGCGGCAAAAATCGTCCGCAGTTTACTCCTCATTTAGACTTGGGCGATCATGTGATCGTGATCAACGCCGGCAAGGTGCGCCTCAGTGGCAAGAAAGCCGGCATCAAAACGTACTTCCATCACACGGGTTACCCCGGCGGGTTACGTGAAGAACGATTCGTTGATTTACTGAAACGCAAGCCGGAAGAAGTGATTGCGCGCGCGGTCAAAGGCATGTTGCCGCACACGCGGCTCGGCGCGCGGCAGATTATGAAATTAAAAGTCTATGCCGGCAGCGAACACCCGCACGCGGCGCAAAATCCCGAAGTCTTGGCGTAGTTACCCAAAAATCTCATG
>CAYNDW010000505.1:0-5261 GCA_964395375.1 uncultured Cytophagia bacterium | reverse complement strand
TACTGGCATTATCGGTCCAACTGAGATTGATTTGCGCAACACTTACCGCCGCGGCGGCCAGCGCGGTGGGCGCTGCGGGCGCGCCCGCGAGATCGTCGTCTTGAATCGTAGCCACGCCCTGCAAATCATTGATGCGCGCATTCGCCGGCTTCTGCAAATTCAAAAAGAAATTTTCGTTCGGTTCGGAGTTGGTATCGCCATTGACTACGAGGGCAACCGTTTGCGTTGTCGCGCCCGCGGAAATGCTAATCGTGCCGGATTTCGTCACGTAATCACTGCCCGCGGTGGCGCTGCCGTTGGCCGTGGAATAGTCCATGGTAACGACTTGCCCGTTCGCAGTCGAGGCCGAAAGTGTCACGGTGAAAACCGCATTCACGGTTCCGGCATTGCCTTCCGTAACAGTGACGTCGCCGACCGTTGCGACTGGAACGCCGGTGGGCCCGGTTTGCGCGACATAACGATAGTTGAAATCAATGGCCCAATCGATGAACTGCGCCTTCTCTGCGCTCGTCCAAAAGTGATCTTCACCCACCAACGTTTGAAATTCATACGGAATGCCGGTGGCCAACGCCCGCGCTTCCAATTGCAACGCTTCGCTATACGGCACGTCCGTGTCTTGATCGCCACGCACAATGAGCAGCGGCGCCTCGCCGATTTCCATGTGTTCGTCAAACTCCAAGAAGCCGCTGCCATCGATGCACGCGGAAACTTCGGAAGAGTAGCCGGGATTGCCGCTGTTGCCTTCGGCATCTTCATACGTCGCGTGGACCGCGGTGATTGCGCCGGAAGAAGTGCCGGCGATGCTGATGCGGTTCACGTCGATGCGATACGTCGCGGTATTCGCGCGCAGCCAACGCACCGCGGCTTTGGCGTCTTCATAAGCTTGTTGCACGGCCGGACTGCCGGGGTCGCCGCTCTCCCACAAACGGTAATCGATGGATACGGCAACATAACCGCGCTTCGTAAATTCTTCGCAACGCGTCGAGGTTTCTGAGTTGCCTTTCTCGCCTTGCACAAACCCGCCGGCATGGATCCAAATTATGGCGGCGCGGGAAGGCGCGGCGTCGCCGGTCGGTTGATAGAGATCCAGCTTCAACGTTTCCATATTCCCGGTGCTGGTGTTGAGCGCTTGGCCATAGATTAAATCATTCGTGCGGGTGACGCTGAACGTCGGGTCGAAATAGCGCACGCCCGCAGTCGTCGTCGCGGGCGCGAGTTTGTTTTGCGCCGGCGCGAGCGTCGTCAAACTCAAACACAACATGCCGGAGGCAAAAAGTTTTTTCATGAGACATCCTTGTTCTAAAAATGATTGAGGCCCTAGCTTGCAGCGCCTTAATTTTTCGCGACTGAGGTCACGCCACTTAGCCTGAGGTTGAAGCCACAGGCGGAGGTTGGTGCGGAAGAGGTGCAAATGCGAGAAGTTGGAATCAAATTCTTTTTGAATCATGATGAACTTAGTTCTACTTAGGCAGATTAAGAGCCTTGCCCACGAATGACGCGAAACACACGAATGTTTTTTTTCGCGTCATTCGTGTGTTTCGCGGGCAGAAAATGAAATCTGTTGAAGTAGAATTAGGAACGCCGTTTTTATAACTTACCCATTTGACCTGTCATGCCCGAGCGCTTTAATCGGGCATCCAAGCACATAAAAATAGATTCCCGCTTAAAGACTGCGGGAATGACGGCCAAGGAAAATGGGAAAGTTATTTAATCGGCGATCCTTAATCGACGTTCCTTCGTCTTTGACGACACCCCCTAACCCCCTCAAGGGGGGGAATTTCGTGGCGATGCTGCCAAGTTATTCCCCCCTTGAGGGGGTTAGGGGGGTGTTAATCTTTCCAAATGCCTCAGCCAACTTTTAGGAATTGCACCCGTGCGGAAGTAATTTGAAAAACAAAAAAAGATAGAATACGATATTGCCTCAACGTGGGAAGATCAAGTTCGTTTTTTACGAGGCCGTTGCGCCGTAATGGCCGGCACGATTCTCGACGGCTTTAAAAATAGTTTCCCGCGTTATCGTAGTCCCCGCCCCTTGTGGGCGGCTGGTGATGAAAAAAAATTCGTGTTCCATCAATGCCCCACAAGGGGGCAAGACGTTGAAAATAATTTCCCGCGTTATCGTAGTCCCCGCCCGTTGTGGGCGGATGGTGATGAAAAAAAACTTACGTGTTCCATCAATGCCCCACAAGGGGGCAGGGCTACGACGAACGCGGGAAATATTTTCTAGCCGCCCACTTAGCTCTTAGCTCTTAGCTCTTAGCTCTTAGCTCTTAGCTCTTAGCTCTTAGCTCTCAGCTCTCAGCTCTCAGCTCTCAGCTCTCCGCTCTCCGCTCTCTGCCCTCCGCTACTTCGCCAGCGTCATCTTCTTTGTCGTCACATGCTCGCCCACTTGCAAGCGATAGTGATACACGCCGGAGGGCACGTGATTGCCGTGCCGGTCGCGGCCATTCCACGTGGCTACGTGAAAGCCCGCAGGCTGTTCGCGATGCACGAGGCGGCGCACTTCCTGGCCGAGCGCATTGAACACCGTGAGCGTAACGTGGCTCAACTCAGGCAGCGCGTAACGAATCTGCGTGGAGGGATTGAAGGGGTTGGGATAATTTTGCTCAAGCGTAATGCTCTCGGGCAAACTTGCAACCGCATCTTCTGCACCGGCATTTTTAGGCGCGGCCTCGGAGCCGGTATAAACTTCCAACTCTTCCACGCGATAATTGGACTTCTCGTGCAGCTTCATATAAATACGAACGAAGCGCGCGAGCACCGGCGTAAACGTGAAATCCTGCGTGCCCGCGGCGCCGGCATTGTTGGTGAAGACCGCGGTCCAGTTCGTGCCGTCGGTGGAAACTTGAAACTCATATTGCGCGGCGAAATAACCGCCATTCCATTTCACCACGGCGCGGCCGATCTGCACGGGCGCGCTCGGATGCAATTGCACGCGCAGCCACGCGATAGGATTGCCGGCATTGACAAAGCCGCTGCGCCAATACGTTGTGGCGTTGCCATCAACTCCTTTGCTCGGCGAACTGGTGCTATCCGTGTGCAACGCGGTCGCGGGTTTGTTCAGCGCGAGGTTGGCGCTGTTGCTCAACGTGGTCGCGTTGGCTTCGTTCGAAAAGGGTGAGTTGCCGCCGCCATTATAAGCGCGCACGCGATAATAGTATTGCGTGCTCGCGTTCAAACCGGTGTTGGAAAGGCTCGTCACGTCCGGCCCCACGATCGCAATTTGCGCATACGTGCCCGCGACTCCGGTCTTGCGCTCGATCTTGAAGCCAGTTTCATTGAGCGCATTGTCGGTCCAAGCAAGATGAATTTGCACACCGCTCACCGCGCTCGCGGTCAAACTGCTCGGCGCCGGCGGCGCGGTGGGCGCGGTCGTGGCATTCGCTTCGTTGGAATAAGCGGAGTTGCCGCCCGCATTGTAAGCGCGCACGCGATAGAAGTATTGCGTGCCGGAAATCAAGCCGCTGTCCGCGTAGCTCGTCACGTTTTTCACGATAGTCGCGATCTGCGCATACGCGCCGCCGGAACCGGTCTTGCGTTCGAGCTTGAAGCCGGTTTCATTGTTCGAACTATCCGACCACGCGAGATTGATGCGCA
Organism: uncultured Cytophagia bacterium; assembly: GCA_964395375.1. Lineage (GTDB taxonomy): Bacteria > Zhuqueibacterota > Zhuqueibacteria > Zhuqueibacterales > Zhuqueibacteraceae > JABWAN01. The sequence goes on along the minus strand of CAYNDW010000505.1, from coordinate 1,664 downwards.
CCGTGCTTGCCGCAGCCGCGTTCAAGTTGCCCGGCGCTTTCGGTTTGTTGGGCAAGGTCTTCGCATTTGCCGGGCTGGAATAGCCGGAGTTGCCGCCGCCGTTGTACGCGCGCACGCGATAAAAATACTGCGTGTTCGCGCCCAAGCCGGTGTTGGAATAAGTCGTCACATTCGCGCCGAGCAGCGCGATCTCCGCATACGTTCCGCCCGAGCCGGTCTTGCGCTCCAGCTTGAAGCCGGTCTCGTTATTGGAACTATCGCTCCACGCGAGATTGATTTGGCTGTTGCTGATTGCCGTCGCGGTTAAATTGCCCGGCCCTTTCGGCGTGGTGATCGGCGTGGTCGCGTTCGCCTCGTTGGAGAAAGTGGAATGCCCGCCGAGGTTGTGGCTGCGCACGCGATAGAAATATTGTGTGTTCTGCGTCAAGCCCGTGCTGGAATAGCTGGTCACGTTCGGGCCTACGGTTCCAATCTGTGCGTATGCGCCGGCCGCGCCGGTTTTGCGTTCAATCTTAAAGCCGTCTTCATTGCTCGAACTATCCGCCCACGCGAGATTGATCTGGCTGCTGCTCATCGCCGTCGCGCTCAAATTGCCCGGCGCTTTCGGAATGGTCGGCAGCGTGGTTGCGTTCGCTTCATTCGAATACGCTGAATTGCCGCCGGCATTGTGGCTGCGCACGCGATAAAAATATTGCGTGTTCTGCGGCAAGCCGGTGTTGGAAAAACTCGTGACATTCGGGCCCACGGTTCCAATCTGCGCATACGTTCCCGCCGCGCCCGTCTTGCGCTCGATTTTAAAACCATCTTCGTTGCTCGAACTATCCGTCCACGCGAGATTGATCTGCGAGATGCTGATCGTCGTGGCCGTCAAGCTTGCGGGCGGCTTCGACACATTGGGCAGCGTGGTGGCATTCGCGGCGTTGGAATAAGCCGAGTTGCCGCCGGCATTGTGTGCGCGCACGCGATAGAAATATTGCGTGTTCGCGCTCAAGCCTGTGCTCGCAAACGTCGTCACGTTCGGGCCTATGGTTCCAATTTGTGCGTAGGTTCCTGCAACTCCGGTTTTGCGTTCGATCTTAAAACCGTCTTCGCTGTTGGAACTGTCGTTCCACGCGAGATTGATCTGGGTATTGCTAAAAGCCGTCGCCATCAAGTTGCCCGGCGTTTTCGGAACGTTGGGCAGCGTCTTCGCGCCGGCTTCGTTTGAAAACGGCGAATGGCCGCCGGCATTATGGCTGCGCACGCGATAGAAATATTGCGTGTTCGCGCTCAAACCCGTGTTCGAATACGTCGTCACATTCGGCCCTACGGTTCCGATCTCCGCATACGTTCCTGCCGCGCCGGTTTTGCGCTCAATCTTGAAACCGTCTTCATTGCTCGCGCTATCCGCCCACGCGAGATTGATTTGGCTCTTGCTGATCGTAGTCGCGGTCAAATTTCCCGGCGTGCCCGGTGAGTTCGGCAACGTCGTGGCGTTGGCTTCATTCGAAAAAGAAGAATTGCCGCCCGCGTTGTACGCGCGCACGCGATAGAAATACTCGGTGTTGGCATTCAAACCCAGATTGGAAAACGTGGTCACGTTCGGCCCGAGGATTTTGATCTGCGCATAATAGCCGCCGGCTCCACACATGAACACCATCTTGAACGGCACCACATTGCAACAC
>CAYNDW010000504.1:0-5263 GCA_964395375.1 uncultured Cytophagia bacterium | reverse complement strand
TTCGGGCGGTGGTCCACGCGGTCAGCAAGGCCGACAGCGGTGAGCGCGTCCATCTCAATTCCGGTTTTGCCGTGGCAACGCGCGGTGGCTTCAATTTCGAGTTGCGTGCTCGCGAGAGTGATTTGCACGTCCACGAAATCCAAGCCGAGCGGATGGCAAAGCGGAATCAACTCGCCGGTGCGTTTTGCGGCCATGATGCCGGCGTAACGCGCAATTTCAAGCGCGTTGCCTTTGGGCAAGGCGTTGCGCGTGAGCAGCGCAATCGTCTCCGCCTGCATGATAATTGTTCCGCGCGCAATGGCTTCGCGCGTGGTTACGGCTTTCGCGCCGACGTCGACCATCGTGGCTTGGCCGCTCGTATTGAGGTGGCTGAACTTTTTTTCTTCGGACATCTTTCACTCCGTAGTCATTACAAGTTTCGCTTCCGGTTCATGCTGATTGCGCCGGAAAGAAAGGTCTTCGCTGCGGGTTGATTTGTGGCTTTCTTCAATTTGTCATTCTGTGAGAACCTTTCCTTGCACTAGGAATCCAACCAAGTACCAGGGAAGGTCCTTCCAGGATGACATTTGAAAGACAGACATTGCGAATCAATTCGAAAGCATTATAGCAAACCCGCGAATGAATATCAAATCCCTCGAGCCGCGCCGCGCGCTTGACATTCCGAGCACAAGAAGCTATCTTCTCGGCGTCGCAGTTCGCCAAATCAAACCGAATGATTCCACGGCCAAGCTGTGGAACGAACCTCCGAGATCTCGCACAAGTCATGCTCGAAAAGAAAATTCAAGTCCGCCACGGACTCGTTGCCGTATATACGGGCGAGGGCAAAGGTAAAACCACGGCCGCATTGGGCACCGTGGTGCGCGCGGTGGGTTACGGCTTGCGCGTTTACATGCTGCAATTCATCAAAGGCTCGTGGCACTATGGCGAGTTGGACGGCGCGAAATTGCTCGCACCGTATTTTACGCTCGAGCGCATGGGCAAGGGCTTTTATAAAATTTTAGATGACAACCTACCGGAGGAAGAGCATCGCGCTGCGGCGCACGCGGCCGCGGATCGCGCGCTTGCCGTATTGCACAGCGGCGAATACGATCTTATCATTCTCGATGAAATCAACGTGGCAATGATGACGGGCTTATTGCCCACGGAAAAAGTATTGGAGATCATTGCTGCGAAACCGGAGACGTGCCATCTTATTCTCACCGGCCGCGGTGCGCCGCCCGAGGTGATCGCCGTCGCGGATTTAGTGACCGAGATGCGGGAGATTAAACATCCCTATCAGCAAGGAAAGTTGGCGCAGAAGGGGTTTGATTTTTGAGGAAGGAGGCGTTGAGCTGAAAACCGTGACCCTGTGCGTGCCGCACACGGAACAATAACGCACACGGAAAAAGCGTCAGGCTTTTCAGCGTGAGATTTTAATCCGCGTGTGACCTCAAGAGAAATTTTCATCGGGAAAGGTTGCCCGATCCTTGCCGAAGAAGAATACCAACGGCCGCCACACCCGCCGCGACCACGAGCCTTCATCGTGCCCGTCGCCGATGCCATAGAAGTATTCCAAATCCTGCCGGAGTAGAAATCCCTTCTTGATCAACGTGTCGCGCATGCGTTTGAACACGGTGGCGTAGCGGCCTTCGGTGCCTTCGCTGCCGTGATCCATATAAATTTTCACGCCGGGCTTAGGCATCCCGTCTTTCATGATGTCCTCAAACACCACGGCTTGATGCCACATCCACGAAGCCGAAAGACAGCCCGCCATGCCGAACACTTTGGGATGCCACCATGCGAGGTAAAAAGAAATCAAGCCGCCCAGCGATGATCCCATCACCGCGGTGTGCTCGCGCCCGGACAGCGTGCGGTAATGCGCGTCGATGAAGGGCTTCACTTCTTTGATGATGAACTTTGCATATTTCTTCCCGCGGCGCGGCGTGTATTCGTCTTCGCGGCGCGGCGTGTTGTACATGCCCACGACGATGAACGGACGAATGAGATCGCGGCGCAACAAATCCTCCGCGGTTTCATCCACGCGCCAATCCACGCCGGCAAAGGCCGTGGCCGGATCGAACAAGTTCTGGCCGTCGTGCATGTAGATCACGGGATAACGCAGATGCGCTTGCGCTTCATAACCCGGCGGCAGCCAAACGATGACTGTGCGTTTGGTGCCAAGCTTTTTGGAGGCGAACTCGTGATGAAAGCGCATGCTGCCGTGTGCAGTCGCAGCTTCCTGCTTCTCCGCGTTTGATATTTCCGTGATCACGTGATGGTCGATGAGTAAAATCTCAGGAGAGGGTGAGGGCTGTAGGGTTTATATTGTGGATGTCATGCGAAAGTCAGCGCCAAACAAACCAAAAATTTTCTCCAACGGATAAAAGCTGTCAACTGCCAGAAAAGCTAAAATTCGTTTGCTGCTTTTATCCGTTGGGATTTTTGGGTTGGTTCCGGCGGAGGAGAAAAGTCGATAGTCATAATCAGCGCCTCGTATCATTGCAAGAAACTCGGCAGATCAAAATTCGCTTCGTGCTCTTCCCACTTGATCCATTCGAATGGTGTGCGACACGCACGACAAAAGAATTGCGAATACGCATGCGTGGTTCCGAAAGCCGCCTCTTGCGCGGTATTCGACGAGCCGCAAAAGGGACAACGTACTGTTTGACTCTGTTTTTCATTATTCCCCCCTTGAGGGGGGCAGGGGGGTGTTATCGATTTCATCCGCCTCACGCCTCGCCCAATTTGAACATGGCGTTCTTGCTGCCGCGAAGATGATAAAGCAATTTTTCTTCCGGCTGCGTGGCGGCGCAGCGCCGCGTCTTGGGATTCCAGTTGGTGAAATTCACCGCTTCGCGCAATTGCCAGTGCCGGCTTTCTTCTTTCAAGTTGAAGTTCAAACCTAGCTCCACGGCAAAAGCGCCGATCCAATCTAGAAAATTTTGCTGCACTTGTTGCCAGGTCGTGTTTAAAATCCCGGCGGAAACAAGCACGCTTGCAGCCTCATGCGTTTGCGGCCCCAGCCATTCGCAGGTCGCGCGCAACACCCGCTGACCGGAGGCTTCGAGGCTCGCTTTGGTTTGCGCACCCGCCGCTGCCAGCGAACGCGTCCAGCCTTGCGCATTCCGGAGATGATGTTTTTCTTCCGCCACCATCTTGTCCATGAAATTCGACACCGGCTCAAACGCGGAACGTTGCAAAGCGGATAAGAGCGCCGTCATCGCGCCGTCGGTGAGCAAATTTATGGCAACAAAATCCGCCCAACTCGACAGCGCTTGATCCAACGAGGGCACATTGGCAAACGTGTTAAGGGCGCGGCGTTCGAGCAAGTCTTGCGGACTCATGCCGAATTGCGAAGTGAGGCACGCATGCAATAAGCGCAAATGGCCAAACTCATCTTGCGACATGCTGCACGCGGCCACGCTCGCTTCCAGCGCGGGCGTGCCAAAGGTCCATTCGCCATAATGAAAGCCGAGCAAGAGTTTGGTATCGGCGAGCGCGAGCAATAGCGCTTGCAGCGCCTCTCGCTGCGGCGGTGTAAGCTCGGAAGCTGATTTGAAAGTCGTCACGGTTTTCCTTCTATCTGAAAACTGATTACTGCTGACTGATGACTGATCACTGAACTAATTTCCCCAAATCGGCCGCGCTTCGGGGTTCAACACGGGAATGACGCGCAGTCGCGGCACGACGCACATCTCAATCCAACTCTCTTCATCGTATGCGGTCCACGCATAGACTTTCGCCAACTCGTCGTTCGGCGCATTCACGCTGCCGACGTGCTGCAATTGCTCTTCGTGATTTTTCCGGGCGAAGACTTCGTAGATATTTTGTGCGGGCATGATGTTTTGATTTCTTATGGAAGTGGAATTTCGAAGAACGTTCCTGGCTGAATTATATTTATAGCCTGTTCGATCGCAGGAAGCAGTTGGGCTACAATCGGCACCTTGTTGCTGGGCAGAATAATCACCGCCAGTTGTTTTCCTGTAAGGTTCTGCTGATGGGAAAGGTTTTGATCTGTTGAAATCAAAACGTTAAATTGGCCTTCGGCCAAACCAAACAACTTTCCATTTTTGATCCCACCCCACCCCATTTCCTGCGCCGTCTTGATGGCGAATTGCGGCAATCGCTTTTTCACCAAGTGTGGCGTGCATTCATCTATTAAAATTCTCAACTGGCTTTCCCTAATCGTCGCAACGTACGCTTTGAAAATTCGAGAATCTTTAACGCTTGTTCCTTTGTTACTGATGGAAAGTTATCAAGAAACTCATCCAGCGTGATGCCCGCTTCAAGATTGTTCAGCAACGCATCAATCGGCACGCGCGTTCCTCGGAAAACAGGAACTCCGCTGACAATTTCGGGATCAATTGTGATCGGCAATTGCTCCAACTCATTCTCTTCCAGCACGAGTATCATGGCATCACCGTTTAGCACATTCGCATTAAAATAACATTTTCTATTTACCGCGCTCAGGCATTACGCCACGCGCGACTTCGCCGTGCGATCCAACTTCGCCATTTGCGGCGCGGGCGCGAGATTTTTCCATGCAGCGTTTGCGTTGATCACGCCATAACCCAAATCATAATCCCAGCCGTCGCCTTCCAAATCAATCGCAGTGCGTTGCAACACGCCTTTGAGCTGCGCGGGCGGAACTTTGTTCGGCGAAAATTTTTGGCGTAATGCCGCGGCTACACCCGCGGCTACCGGGCATGCGGCCGAAGTACCGCTGTCCGCGGCATAAACACCCGAGCCGGCGAAATGACTATACGCGGCGAGATCGGGCTTGCGTTGATGCAATCCGCCCGGACCTTGCGAAGAATAACCGAGGCGGCGATCATTCACCGTCACCGCGGCCACCGTGATGACGTCGGGATGCGAGTTCGCGCCGTGAATGCTTGCGCCCGGGCCGCGATCATTCGTGCCGCAACGTTGATCCGGACAATGCGCGCCGCAATTGCCCGCGGCGAAAAACACATCCGCGCCCATGGAAACGAGCGTGCGAATAATTTGATTGAACGGATGCTCGAGATTCGTGCTATAGTTTTCCGGCGAGCCAATCGGCGCATCATCCGCGCGATTGTACATGCCCCAACTGTTGTTCACAATCAGCGCGCCCGGCTCGCGCGTAATCAAATCGATCAAATCCGCATACGCCGTGATTGCGTCGGAAAGAAAAGCGGTCCACGAGTCATTCGTCGAACTGAGCAAAGCGTAATCGAGAATCGCGGCTTCAGGCGCGGCAATACGCGCATCGAATGCGACCATCGTGCCGTGCGCGCTCGGCGCA
>CAYNDW010000503.1:0-5279 GCA_964395375.1 uncultured Cytophagia bacterium | reverse complement strand
TTCTTCCAAAACTTGATGCACGGCCGTGGTTTTTCCCACTTGGCGCGGCCCGGTGACGACCTGAATAAAACGCCGCGGCTCGGCTATTCTTTGCTTTAATGACGCGACGATATCTCTTCGAAAGACAGGACTTTGCATCTCGCTGCTCCAATTTACTCAATGGGCTGAGTAAAAATACTCATTGTCTCTAACAAAATTTTTTCAATATAAGCCTGAGGTGGCTTGAAAGCAATGGAACAAACTCCTTTGCTTTTCCTCACCGCCTTTCTATATTCGGCCTTCACTAATTCATCGACGCTTCATCATCATCATTCGAGCACAACATGGCCAACGCAACTTTCGCGCAACGCTTGCAAGAAAAAATTCTCGTCTTCGACGGCGCTACCGGAACCACCTTCCAATACATGAATCTCACTGCGGACGATTTTGGCGGCGAGGCGCTCAACGGTTGCAATGAGCATCTTGTGATCACGAAGCCCGATGCGGTGGAAAAGCTGCACACGAGTTTCTTGGAAGTCGGCTGCGACGTCATCGAAACGAACTCGTTCGGGGCAACGCCCCTCGTGCTCGGTGAATATGATCTGGGCGAACAAGCGCACGAGCACAATCGCCGCGCGGCTGCAATTGCGAAGAAGATGGCGCGCGAATTTTCCACGCCCTCGCATCCGCGCTTCGTGGCCGGCTCGATGGGCCCGACCACGAAGCTGCCCAGCCTCGGCAATATCTCTTATCACGACATGAAAGCGACTTACTATGTGCAAACTGCCGGACTCATCGAAGGCGGCGTCGATTTGTTGTGCGTGGAAACTTGCCAAGACTTGTTGCAAACCAAAGCCGCGCTCGGCGCGATCTTCGATTACTTTGCCGACAAGCGCGTGCGCGTGCCGGTGATGGCGAGCGTGACGGTTGAAACGATGGGCACGATGCTTTTGGGCAGCGATATTTCTGCGGCGCTCACCGCGCTCGAACCTTTTGAGCTTGCGGCAATCGGCATGAACTGCGCGACCGGCCCGAAAGAAATGTCGGAGAACATTCGCTATCTCGCGAGCAACAGTCCCTATCCCGTGTTCTGCATGCCCAATGCCGGCTTGCCCGAAAACGTCGGCGGCCACGCGCATTACAAACTCACGCCCGAAGAGTTGACGCAATTTCTCTCGCACTTTGTCAAAGACCTCGGCGTGCAAATCGTCGGCGGATGTTGCGGCACCAGGCCCCAGCACATCGCTGCGTTGGTGCAATCCGTGGGCGGCCTCGCGCCGCGGCCGCGCAACATCGACTTCATTCCCTCCGCGGCGAGTTTGTACAACAGCGTGCCGCTCCATCTCGATCCGCCGCCGATTCTCATCGGCGAGCGTTTGAACGCAAACGGCTCCAAACAATTTCGCGAGCTGCTCGCAACGCAAGATTGGGAGGCGATGGTTGCGATGGGCAAAGAGCAAGCGCGTGAAAGCTCGCACATGCTCGATGTGTGCGTGGCGTACGTCGGTCGCGACGAAGTGGCGGACATGATTCCGCTCATTGAGAAATTGAATACGCAAGTCTCCGTGCCGCTCGTCATCGATTCCACCGAATGGCAAGTCCTCGACGCGGCATTGCAACGCATCGCGGGCCGCGCGATTGTGAACTCCATCAATCTCGAGGACGGCGAAGAGCGTTTGCGGCACGTGCTGCCGTTGTGCAAGAAGTACGGCGCAGCCACGATTGCGTTGACGATTGATGAAAAAGGCATGGCCAAAACCGCGGACGAGAAAGTCGCGATTGCAAAGCGCATTCACGATCTCGCCGTCAACAAATTCGGCATGCGTGCGCAGGATTTGATTTTCGACTGCCTCACCTTCACGCTCGGCAGCGGCGACGAAGAGTTTCGCAAGAGCGGCATCGAAACCATCGAGGCGATTCGCCGCATCAAAGCGGAACTGCCCGGCGTGCGCACGATTCTTGGGGTGAGCAATATTTCATTCGGACTCGCGCCGCATGCGCGTCACGTGCTCAACTCGGTTTTTTTGTATTATGCCGTGCAAGCCGGCCTCGACATGGCCATCGTGCATGCTTCGAAAATTTTTCCGCTGCATAAAATCGGCGACGCCGAGCGCGAGCTGCATCGCCGTTTGATTTATGATGAGCGCAAGTTCGAGGACAGCGGCAAATGTATTTCCGATCCTGTGCATGAGATCATCGCCTATTATGCCGACAAAGGCGCGCAGCAAAAAGCCGTGGTCGAGCGCCCGAAAGAAATCGAAGAGCGTTTAAAACGCCGCATCATTGACGGTGACAAACAAGGTCTCGACGCCGATCTCAGCGAGGCGATGCAGAAATATGCGCCGCTGGAGATCATCAACAATCATTTGCTCGACGGCATGAAAGTCGTCGGCGAATTGTTCGGCTCGGGCCAAATGCAATTGCCGTTCGTGTTGCAATCCGCGGAAACGATGAAAGCCGCGGTGAAGCATCTCGAACCCTTCATGGAAAAAGTGGAAGGCTCGACCAAAGGCACGATGGTGCTCGCCACGGTGAAAGGCGACGTGCATGACATCGGCAAAAACTTGGTTGACATCATTCTCACCAACAACGGCTATCGCGTCATCAACCTCGGCATCAAAGTGCCCATCGATCAAATGCTCCACGCGGTGGACGAACACAAAGCAGACGTCATCGGCATGAGCGGCTTGCTGGTAAAGTCCACGCTCATCATGAAAGAGAATCTCGAAGTGCTCAACGAGCGCGGCATTGAGTTGCCGATTATCCTCGGCGGCGCGGCGCTCACGCGCAAGTATGTGGAAGAAGATTTGCGCGCGATCTATAAAGGCGCGCTCGCCTATGGCAAAGATGCGTTCGCGGGATTGCATTTCATGGAGGAAGTTTGTAGCGGAAGTGGAGCACGGAAGATTGAGGATCGAGGATTGAAGATTGAGGATCGTAAGCAGAGAGTTGTGCGGACAGCCGAGAAGACCATCGTGGCGAGCAAGCCGGAGTGGCAGCCGGTTGCGATTCCACAGCCGCCGTTCTTCGGCTCGCGCGTGGTGCGCGAGATTCCGCTCAAGGCCGTTTTTGAATACATCAATCCCATCGCGCTGTTGCGCGGGCAATGGCAAGTGCGGCAAGGCAAATTGTCTGCGCCGGAATATGCCGCGCTCGTGAAAGACAAGTTCGAGCCGATCCTCGCGGAGTTGCAGCAGCGCTGCATTGCCGAAAGTTCGTTGCAGCCGCAAGTGATCTACGGCTACTTCCCGTGCAACAGCGAGAATGACGACGTGATCATCTTCGACGAAAAAGGCGAACGCGAGATCGAGCGCTTCACGTTTCCGCGCCAGACCGAAGGCAATCTGCGCTGCATCGCGGATTTTATTGCGCCGCTCGCTTCCGGCAAACGCGACGTGATCGGCATGAGCATTGTCACGGTCGGGCAACGCGCCACAGAAATTTCCCAGCACTTGTTCGAGAGCGACAAGTACACGGACTATCTTTATTTTCATGGCCTGAGTGTCGAGACCGCGGAAGCGCTCGCAGAGTATTGGCACAAAGTCATGCGCGGAGAATTGGGCCTTGCCGCCGATGATGCGAAAGATATTGCAGCACTATTCCGCCAAGAGTATCGCGGCTCGCGTTATTCGTTTGGCTATCCCGCGTGCCCGAATCTTGAAGATCAAACCAAGCTCTTCCGCTTGCTCGACCCTTCGCGCATCGGCATCTCGCTCACCGAAGAGTTTCAACTCGTGCCCGAGCAATCGACCTCCGCGATCGTGGTGCATCATCCGAGCGCGAAGTATTTTAATGTGTGAGCACGCCGCACTTCAGCCATGAGAAAAATTGTTGCGCGTAAAATAGATTTTGTTAGCTTGATCGCAGCTTTGAACGGTGTGCATAGCCAAGAAGTGGCATAACGACAAAGTGTTTCTTGAACCGCTAACGGAATCGTGTCTATTCACATGTACATGACGATTGCAGAATCGCCTGAATTCTCACGTCGAGCACGGCAACTGCTCACGGAAGAGGAAGTTGATGAGCTAATCGAATTTCTCGCCCTTCATCCGCAAGCAGGCGTAATTATGCCAGGCACTGGCGGCGTTCGAAAACTGCGCTGGGCGCGAGAGGGCAAAGGCAAGAGCGGCGGAACGCGAGCCATTTATTATTTTCACAACGAGAACATTCCTCTGTTTCTGCTAACGATTTACGGAAAAGGGCAGAAGGATAATTTAAGTCAATCAGAACGCAATCAGCTTGCGAAATTGGTCAGAGTTTTGGTTGAAAACTACAGCCGAGGAACAATATGAACGAAGTATACGAAAGCATCAAAAAAGGCCTCGAAGAAGCCATTGCTTTTTCGGAAGGCAAGAAGAACGGCGTGAAAGTTCATCACGTTCGAACGGTTGACGTTAAGGAGCTTCGAGCCAAGATTGGAGTAACCCCAAACGCCTTTGCCGCTGCATTTGGGATTAGCCTTAGGACTCTTCAGCGTTGGGAAAAAGGGGAACAATCTCCAAAGGGACCGGCTTTGATTCTGCTCAATCTGTTGGAAAAAGAACCTCGAACCTTTCGCAAAGCCCTCGCCGTCGAATCATAATCAACTTGCCGACTTTGCGCGCAAAATTGGGCCTTGCCGCGGATGATGCGAAAGACGTCTCCGGCTCTTCCGCCAAGAGTATCGCGGCTCGCGCTATTCGTTCGGCTATCCTGCATGCCCGAATCTCGAAGATCAAACCAAGCTCTTCCGCTTGCTCGATCCCGCACGCATCGGCGTGTCACTCACCGAAGAATTTCAACTCGTGCCCGAGCAATCGACCTCCGCGATTGTGGTGCATCATCCGAGCGCGAAGTATTTTAATGTGTGAAATCATCGTAGCCCTCGATGCGAACCGCGAGTCGATCATAATCGCGCCGGAGGCGGTCTCGGCGATTGAGTTCATGGAGGCCGAACCGGAAATCGTCGCGTCGGAACGAGAATGAAAGGAGCGAGCATTATGAAAGCAGCAGGCGCAATGCAAGCAGAACATTTTTCAACCCTAAAGGAAAAAATTTTAGGCGCCGAGAATTTTAACGAAGCGTGGCAATATTTCTTCGACCATTTTTCGGATAACCCCGCGTTCATGAAGATGGGCAAAATAACGCAGAACCCTTTGTTGCAAACAATTCTCGAAGGAACGGGCGAGAGGTTGTTCCGGCAAAAGGTCAAAGTGACCAATTTGATGCTCACGGAAATTCCCCAGCACCATTTTGTGCATGGGGCATGCGTTATTCAGGGCCGGCTGGCCAGCGTGCTGTATTTCGAAGACGCCAAAGTG
>CAYNDW010000502.1:0-5289 GCA_964395375.1 uncultured Cytophagia bacterium | reverse complement strand
TTGGATTCGGATATCGATCTCGCGGTGGAGATGCCGCGCGAGGCATGGTGGAAGTGGTTCCTCAAACTCGGCGAGGAGTTGGATTTTCCGGTTGACTTGGTGCCTTTGGGAAAAATCAAACAAGGCTTTCGTGAAATTATTTTAGAATATGGCGAGGTGCTCTATGAAAAAGAATAACGGCATTGCCGCGTTTCAAGCACGGATCGAGAAAGAGCTGCGTGAAATTAAAAAAGTCGTTGAATATACTGAAGAGGGCATAGCGGAACTTTCTCAAGAAAAGCCAGGGGTCATAGTCGTCAGCGGCCTTGCAAGTCAGGTTCACAGTTTTTATAGCGGTTTGGAAAAAATCTTCGACCTCATTGCGGAACACATTGATCGCTTTGAGCCGTCTAGCAAAGTTTGGCATAAAGAACTTTTAAAACAAATGACCCTAGAAATTCAAGGCGTCCGCCCTGCAGTGCTCACAAAAGAATTAGCAGACGTGCTCGGAGACTATCTCGAATTTCGTCATTTCTTTCGGCACAACTATGGTTTTGATATTGACTGGGACGAGCTCAAACCCAAAGCCGAAAACTTAAAAGCCACATTTGACAAAGTGGAAGCCGCGTTTCAACGCTTTTTTGCGTTCCTGCAAGCCGCAAGCGCGCAATTGGAATAAAATTTTTAAGGAGTCTTTCAGCTATGCCGGAAACTATGACTGTGCGTGTGATCTATCCTTTGCAAGACGGCCGCGTCGTGTTGCGCATGGACGATGATTGGAACCGCAATCTCGAAGCCGCAAGCGTCAACAACGAACGCAACGTGTTCGAGTTTCGCATCAGCACGAGCCAGCCCTATTTCTATTTCAAGCCGTGCATTGAAGATCGATATGGCTGGCATTGGTCGCTCGGCAACAACTATCTCGCGGTGGTCAATAGCGGCGAAACGAAGGACGTGTATCCGCATTTCTTCAGCGCGCAAGCCGGCACGATCACCGACCCGATTGATTTTTACTCGCAGACATTGCAGAACTCGCATCGGCTGCGCATTTACTTTCCGCCGGGCTATGACGAAAATACGTTGAAGCGGTATCCCGTGCTCTACATGCACGACGGCCAGAATCTCTTTTTCCCGCAAGAAGCTTTTTTCAGCAATGAATGGCAAATCGACGAGACCATGAATCGCCTCGATGCCATGAACATTATCGACAAAGTGATCGTGGTGGGCGTTTATCCGCACGACCGCATGTATGAATACACGCAGCCGGGCTATGAGGGCTTTGGCCGTTTTCTCGTGGAAGAATTGAAGCGCGAGGTGGATGCGAACCTGCGCACGCTCACGAACGCGGCGAACACGGCAGTGATGGGATCGTCGTTGGGCGGAGTCGTCTCGCTGTATCTCGCGTGGCAATATCCGCAAGTGTTCGGCAAGGCCGCGTGTCTTTCGAGCACGTTCACGTATCGCGACGATCTCATGCCGCGCATTGCACGCGAGCCGAAACGCGATCTGCAAATCTATCTCGACAGCGGCTGGCCCGAGGACAATTATGAAGTCACGAGAAGCATGCGCGACTTGTTGTTGCGGCGGGGCTTTGTCTTTGGCGAGAACGTGCTCTATTTCGCGTTTCCCGAGGCGCTGCACAGCGAAATGTATTGGGCCACGCGGTGCCATATTCCGTTTCAATTCTTTTTCGGGAAAGCGCCGAAGTTTCGCGTGAGTTGAACTTCAATTTCAAAAAGCAAAAATTTGTTTTTGAAGGAAGGAGGAGCATGTGATCTCTGAGTACCTCGAGTTTCGCCGGCTCGGTCGCGATTTGACGAAACTCATCGTAGAAACTGTGACCAAGCATGAGCTGGAATCAGCGGCGTATTCGATGCGAATAATGCACAAGGGCGTTATGGTCTTTGACTGCGAGGAAGAATCCTATGGGTTAATGGATCGCATTGTTTTTGACCTCCGCCGCGGCGAGCGCAATATCGTCTCGGATTTTTATCTTTCACGCTCGCCCAAAAAATTTTCAGCGGACGAGCGCCGCGTGCTCGAGGCCATGATGAAGGCGCGGTTTTCCTTGTTTCAGGTCGAAGAGGTAGATCGGCAGGATAGCGTCGTCTTTCTGCGAGATCTCATCAATCAAACCGGACCGCTCAAGTTAATCGACATCAATTTTTCGGCAACGTGCGATATCGGCTCGCTCCTCGCCACGCGTCTTGTGCCCTTCGGCGATTGGTGCATGACCACGGGCATAAGTTATCCCTTCCGGGCGCGGCAAGTCGAAGAGCTATTGCGCGGATTAAAGCGCCGCGTAATAGGCTCGGCCAAGAAGAAGTTTCGCATCATCCCGCCGGAAGACTTTAGCTGCTATTTTTTTCTACAACACAAAGCGATCAGCGACGTTGAAATGCGCTACGAAGAAGTGCTGCCGGAGAAGTAAATGCGGTGTCACGGTTAGATCGTGACGGTTCGAAAAATGAGGCTTGAGATTGCGGTTTACAGAGTTTAGATTGCTCCGTTGATAAATGCCAAGCAAAGACGATTCGGAGGAAACGTTTATGGTCTGCGATAAAAAATTGAAAACAGAAAAAATTACGCCGGCGTTGATCGACTACGTCGTCGCGAAAATAGTTCGGGAAATCCAGCCGGAAAAGATCATTCTTTATGGCTCCTTTGCGCGCGGCGATTTTCATGAAGACAGTGATCTCGACTTGTTCATCATCAAAGAAAGTGATGAACCCAACCGTTTGTTGCGCCGCAAAGTCGATCAGTTATTGACGGGAAGATTGTTCCCCGTCGATATTCGCGTGCGCAAGCCTGCGGAAGTAGAATGGAACTTCCAAGAACGGAATCCTTTTTATCTTTATCACATTTTCAAGGATGGCAAGGTGCTTTATGACAGAAACGCCGAGAGTGAGCAACCTCGTCGATGAATGGCTAATTTTCGCGCGCGAAAGTTTGTTGTCTGCGAAAGCGCTAACTCACACCGACTTTGCTCCCAACCATATCATATGCTTTCTTTGTCAAGGTAGCGCCGAAAAATATCTCAAGGCTTATTTGATATCAAAAGGGTGGAAGCTTAAAAAGATTCATGATCTAGCAGATCTTGTGGGAGACGCGATGGGCTATGACGAAAGATTTTCTGCGCTGTTGTCGCAAGCTTGGATTTTGAACGATTATACTGAAGCGGGCCGTTATCCCAGCGACGTTGATTTCGAAAGCATTACGGCAAAAGAGGCGGAAGAAGCTATCAAAGCGGCAGAAGAAGTTGCGGAGTTCGTGTTGGGAATCTTACGACCAAGCGCTTCTTCGAACCTCAATCTTACAACTGACCTCACTGCAACACAATCCCCACCGGGCAATGATCCGAACCCATCACCTCGGGCAGAATGAAGGCCTCTTTCAAGCGCGGGCGCAGCGCGGCGGAGATGCAAAAGTAATCGATGCGCCAACCCACATTGCGCACGCGCGCGTTGCTGAGTTGGCTCCACCATGAGTAATGCCCGCCCTCTTTCGTGAACTCGCGGAACGTATCGATGAAGCCCTTTGCCACGAAATTGCCGAAGCCCGCGCGCTCTTCCGCGGTGAAGCCGTGCGTGCCGACGTTGGCTTTGGGGTTGGCGAGATCGATCTCCGTGTGCGCGCAGTTGAGATCCCCGCAAAAAATCACCGGCTTCTTTTTCTCCAGCTTCTTCAAAAATTTTAGAAAGTCTTTGTCCCACTCGACGCGATAATCCAAACGCGTGAGTTCGCGCTTGGAATTGGGCGTGTACACATTCACGAGAAAAAAATCATCGTACTCTGTCGTGAGCACGCGGCCTTCGTTGTCGTGCTCGGCGATGCCCATGCCTTTCGTGTGGCGCAATGGCTCAATCTTCGTGAACGTCGCCGTGCCGGAATAGCCCGGGCGCGTGGCCGAGTTCCAATACTGCATGTAGCCGGGCAATTCGAGATTGACTTGCTCCGGCCGGGCTTTGGTTTCTTGAACGCAGATGATGTCCGGCTTCGTTTGTGCGATGAAATCCGTGAAGCCTTTTTTGAGAGTGGCGCGAATGCCGTTGACGTTGAAGGAGAGGAGTTTCATTGTGGCCTCGTGAGTATGAGAAATGTCTCGTCTTAACCTCTGGTGACCGGTGTGGAGCCTATTTGCCCGAGGTCGCTGATATCGAAGACGACGATGCAGGATCACCGGCACAATTAAGATACAAATGAAAGCCGACAAGGGCAAACGCAAAGAGCCAACGGAGCAGAATCAGTCGTCCCGTTGCAAACAACGCGACGCAGGATCGGCGGAACCATGAAAAGCGCGGGCAAGAAGGCCGGCAAACAAGAAGGGCTTGCGCTTGGAATGTGAAAAGCTTATCATCGAATACAGTTGCAGAAAGTTTTTGACGAACGCCCTTCAGGCCAACACGGAAGAAACGAAGCAACCAGAGAAGGTAGATTCTGTCTGCTTTTTTAAGCTCCGGTCCCGATGTTTTCTTCGTGTGGAATTTTTTTTAACTCGTTAGCGATGCTGCAACATTAAAGAGATTAAACCCCTGCCAGCATGTGTACCGTCACTTGGCTCCGAGATAAAGTGGGCTATGAAGTTTTTTGCAATCGCGATGAATTGCATTCCCGCAAACCGGCTTTGCCGCCCGTGCTTGTAATGCGCAACGGCGTGCGTTATCTCGCACCCATTGATGCGGCGGGCGGCGGCTCGTGGATTGGCGTGAATGAGTTTGGTTTGACGTTATGCTTGGTGAATCATTATCCGGTCACATCCAGTGTCGCCACTACTCGTGGCGATATTATTCCCCCCTTGAGGGAGGTGTCGACGGCATCGCGCGATTTGCAGAACACCCCTTTCACGGAGGAAATTGTTCGTGACGCATCGCATGGGGGAATTGCCCTGAACGAATATCGCAGCCGCGGCTTGTTGCTCACGGAGTTGTTAAGCTCTGCTTCGCCGGAAATTGTAGCGACACGTTTGGCGCACGAGACCATGGCGCAATATCGTTCTTTCATCCTGCTCGCGTTTGCATTGCATGAGCCGTTTCGCATGTTCGTGTGGAATGAAGAGACCCTGCTTGCAAAGCGCCTCACGACTGCCGCTCTCCCCGTGACTTCTTCCTCATTTAAAACAGAATCGGTCATTGCCTCGCGCCGGCATGTATTTAATGAAACCGTGCGCGCTAAAGAAAGCGAGTCACCGGCGCTGCTCGCGAGTTTCCATCGCAGCCACATACCCGAGCGCAGTGCATATGCCGTTTGCATGCATCGCGAAGAGGCGGAGACCGTGAGCTTCACGCAGGTGCGCGTGCAACCCGGGCATGC
>CAYNDW010000501.1:0-5298 GCA_964395375.1 uncultured Cytophagia bacterium | reverse complement strand
CTTCGAACGAAACGAGCAGCGTGTTTTGCTCGTTGCGATACGCTTCCACAATTGCGCCCAAGCGAAAGTTGATGGGCAGCGCAAATTGATCGCGATGATACTTGGCGTCGCCGCCGAAATTGGTGATGTTCATGCCCAACTTGATGCCGCGCACGCCGACATCGAAAAGCGTGCCCAAATCAATGGCAAAATTTTCCGCGCGATCTTCGCCTAAAAATTCGGAGATATACTTCACGTTCGCGCCGAACGAAAAACGATTCGACAAGCGCCGGGCGTAGGACACACCGACCAGCCAATCGTTCGAGCTGAAGTATTCGCCGGTCCAGCCTTGATAGGGCACGGTGCGTTTTTGATCGCTCGCGCCCAGCATGCCGACAAAAGCGCCGAACACGCCGACGTCGCCCACGGGCAAAGTCGCAGCCGCAAACTCATAGCTGATGTCCGCGGGCCATTCGATATGCGTGAGCAAAACCGCCTTGCTCGGCGCAACGGTCAAACCGGCCGGGTTGTAATACACCGCGCTCACATCATTGGCCATGGCCACAAAAGCCTCGCCCATGCCCACGGCGCGCGCGCCTATTCCGATTTTCAAAAACTGCATGCCCGTGGTGCCGACTTTCCCGCGCCCGGCCAAATCGCGACGATCGGTGTTTTGCGCGAACGCCAGCAGCGGCAGCAGCATCGCGGCGAGCAGCATGGTTTTGTTTTTGGTCTTCATGGAAAACTCCCAATTTTAACTGTCATTCAGCAGGAATCTTTTTAAGCACGCGGCATGATCTCTAGTGCTTAAAAGGATTCCTGCTGAATGACAAATAAACGAGCGTTGTGATTTCAATACGCAATCGTGAATTTGCCCACATATCTCCCTTGCGCCGATTCCACGGCGAAGAGATAGATGCCGCTGGCGATTGCCTGCAAGTTGCGCGAGACCATGTTCCACGATACGCGATTGGGAATGATGCTGCGACTGGGATAATCGTGTTCGATCAACGCGACTAAATCGCCGGCAATCGTGTAAACTCGAATCGTACATTTCTCCGGCAGATCGGTGAAGTCAATACGGCGATCGGTGTCGTTTATCCCGCGCTCCCAGCCTTGTTCGAAATAATTTTCGCTGATACGATAGGGATTGGGCACAACCAACACTTCTTGAATGGCCTCGCCGGCGGCCGGACCAATCGAAGGCGCGACGCGCTTGAGATTGATGATCGGGCTACTTTCCAACGGCTCAAGTCCGGTGGGCCCGAAGCCGCTGTCATACGCGGTCACGGCGTAATATAAAAATTCGCCGTTGGTCAAGCCTTTGTCCACGTAGGTGTACCACACGGTCGTGTCGCGGCCGGTGATTTCCATTTTCGGATCCAATGCCGCATAACCAAAGTTATAGCCGAAGCCATCAACTCTATCATATTCGCCGAGCATTTCCATTTCATTCAACACACCGCTGCTGCTGCGATACACACGATAGCCTTGAAAATCTTTTATGCGGCTGAATTTGTCGATCGTGCTCTCGGAAGAATTATCCCAACGGATCGTAATCTGTTTGTCGCTGGGAATGATTTGCATATTCGGCGCGGGCGGCGGCGGCGGGCCTTCGAAGTCGGGCTTGCCGTCCGCCGGCGGATTGTCATAAACATCGCGCGCCCAACGCGCATTGATGCCGAGATCATCGAACTCGCTCTTGTCGCCCTCGGGTCCGCCACCGATGTAAGCGAGCGTCAATTTCAATGTGCTATCCGGCGGCACGTCGAACGGGCCAAAGGAAAGAAAATAGCGCGTGTCCATGCCGCCAATCGGAATGCCCGGCGGCGCATTGGATTTGGTTTGATCCGTATCGATTTCGCCGTTCGACATGATGCGATATTTTTTCGCGTCGGTATCGGGATGGCCCTCATAATCAAACGGATTGAGGGGATTCGTCGGGCCCCAATCCGTGGGCGGATCCCACCAATTATACGCGATGGATTTGGGATCGGGAAAGAGCACGCGCACGCCGGTGACGCCGGGCGCTAAGCCGTTATCGCCGTCATTGTCTTTAATCCACGCGACATTCACCGTGTCGCCGTCGGCGTTGGTGCGCAGAAAGCCGGTAATGTCATCGGCAAAATAATTCGGCGTGCTGGTATTGCCGCAATCGCCGTCGATATAAACGCCCATATAAAGCTTCTTGAAAGTTTTGGGCGGCCCGACAAGATGCGACACGTTCTTGATGAGATAATCGAAGATCACAAAATCTTCCGCGTAGGAATAGCTCCACGCATAACTCTTCTGCGTGACCTGCACGCCCATGGGCTTGTGCCCTTCCCATGCGAACGCGCGATTGGTGTCGGTATAGACTGCGATGTAATCCTGCTCCGACACCGCGTCCGGACTGTAGTTCGGCGAGTTGGGACGAGTGGTGCGCTCGAGAATCGAATCCTTTTCCACCTCGCCCGGGAACATTTCATTCCAACCTGGTTGCCAGCCATCGAAGCCGAACGAGACAATGGTGTCTTTTTCCACGAGCGCGCCGATCCAAAGCGCGCCGACGAAGAGGTACTCGTTGTTCGAGTTGGCCGGGAACTCGCAACTTGGCCGCCTGCCGCGTGAACCGAACTCGCCGAAGTTCGTGACCGAGAGCCACATATTGCCAACTTGGTGCGCCTTCGTTTGTGTAAAAGGCGCATCGAGCGTTTTGCCGAGCTTGCCTTTCTTGGCGGCCTCGTGCTTGGCTTTATCGCCCGCGAAAGCGGTCAGCGCAAGCGCAAACACAAGAAGCAAAGAGGTAAGAAGTCTGTTCATAAAATTTTTCCCGTGAATGACGAATGAAATTTTCTTGCCGCCCTCTTCCATTTGTCATTCTGGAAGAACCTTCCCTCGCACTCGGCACAACCCTTAAAAGCGCGGTTCTGTCGCGAGCACGAGGGAAGTTTCTTACAGAATGACAATCTAGAGGACAGCTTCAAAATCAAACTCCGTGAAGTAATTTCGGTCATGACCGAGCAACCGAGCAACCGAGCAACCGAGCAACCGAGCAACCGAGCAACCAGCAACCAGCAACCAGCAACCAGCAACCAGCAACCAGCCTCACCACTGCGTCGCAAAACCAAATAACACATTTCTCCCCGCGCTGTAAGCCGAGGGGTTCAAATCCTGCGGGCGGAAAAAGCCGAGCGCCTCGCCGGTTTCGCTGTTGATCGCGCGCGCATTGCGGCGGTTCGTCAAGTTTTTGATTTCAAGGATGAACGAATTGCGCATGCCCCAGAAGCGAAAATCTTTATTGGCGCGTAAATCAATCCACGTGCGAAAGGGCAGGCGCGCCGAGTTTTGCGTGGTGTATTGCGTCGAAGAGAGTCCGCTTGGCGTATACGGCTTGCCCGATTCCAAACGCCAAATCAGGTTCAAGCCAAAATCTTCGGGCAGACGCAGTCCCAAAAGGCTCATGCGCTCGCCGTGCGGAATGCGGAAGTCAAAATTAAAATTCAACGCATGCCGCACGTCCCAAGCCAGCGGCCATTCGCGAATCGGGATCGGTGTTCCGCGCGCGCCGTAATCATAGCCTTGGCGATAGCTCGAGCTTTTGCCCGTGGCATAAAGCAGCGTATAGTTGAGGAAGCCCGAGGTAAAATTGCTATAGCGTTTCTCCAACGACAGTTCCAGGCCGCGCGAGCTGCCGAAATCGCGATTCACATACACGCTATAAGTAAACGGCTCGCGGCCGCGGCTTTCCGTGTTCAACAGGCCGTTGTAGTCTTTAAAGAACGCGGTCGCGCCCAGCTTCACTTGATCGCTGAAGCCGTGCTTCACGCCCAACTCATATTGCGTGGTTTCCTCCGAGCCGATGTTGGGATTGCCGAAGAGCTGCAGCGCGCCGGAAGATTGCGTGTCCTGCAAATAGAGGAATTGATAATCGACCGATTGCGTGAAACGGCCGAATTGAAAATAGAGCACGTCGTGCTCGGTGATGGGATGCGAGATGCCGAGGCGCGGGTTGAAAGTGAATTTGAATTTCTTGCCAAAAAGTTCCTTGCCTTCATCGATCTGATCCGCAATTTGCTCGCCGGGCGTCCAAAAATCCCAACGCATGCCGGCATTGACGATGAGATTTTCATATTCGATTTTGTCCTGCATATAGAAGGAGCCGGCCAGCGGCGTGCGCAAATAAAAATCGCGGAAAATCCCGAGCGCCGGCCAAGGGCCGTTATCTATGGGCGTGCCGCCCACCTCCGGATCCCAACGGCTGTTGTAGAATTGCGGATATTTGATTTCAGCTTGATTGATTTCGTAATAGTTCATCTCCAAACCGGCTTTGAGCTGATGGCGGCGATGGAGTTGGCTGGTGAGATCGAGCTTGGCCGCGGAAGTTTTCATACGGCGATTGTGATACGTGCCGCGCGCCGGAAAACCTCTTTCATAAAAGCCGTCTTGATCGTCGTCAATCGCGCTGCGTTCGCGCAACGTCAAATACAATTGGCGGATCTCGTCGGGAAACATTCCACCGGGCGTCATCACGAAATGGCTATTGCGGTGGCTCAACGAAAAATCGTAATACGACTTTTCACTGATGGTGTGCGTCAATTTCAGCGCATGGCTTTCCACGTCTTCTTCCCGCTGCCAAAAATTTTCCGGAATGTTCGAGAACGCATGGTTGTATTCGTCATACCAACTGCGCTCGGATTGATAGGTATAAACCAGCTTCACTTGCGAGGAAAATTTCAGCGTCAAGTTCGAAAGCGAGTTGTAACGATTGTCCATGCGATTCGGGATGCCGAACGCCAAACCGTCGACGCCCAAAAACT
Organism: uncultured Cytophagia bacterium; assembly: GCA_964395375.1. GTDB lineage: Bacteria > Zhuqueibacterota > Zhuqueibacteria > Zhuqueibacterales > Zhuqueibacteraceae > JABWAN01. The sequence continues at coordinate 520 of CAYNDW010000501.1, read as the reverse complement.
TAAGCCTTCTTTGCGAGCGCTTTTCGCCGTTCGGCGCGTAATACGACAAATCGAACACGGGCGTCATATCCGTGAAGTTCGCGGTGCCGGAAATAAAATAGCTGATCTCTTTCATTGGCAACTTCACGCCGAGCGCGGGCAGCAAATAGGTCGAAATCGGCTCCGGGCCGCCAAAGCTCACTTCGGCGCGGTCGGTGTTGTGCGAGTAAGAACGCAAACCTTCGCCATTGCCATAGGGCGATTTGAAACCGCCGCTGCCGGCATCATCGGTGAGATAAAGCACGCGGCCCGTGTGTTTCGTGCCGCCTTCTTTGGTGACGATGTTCACAATGCCGGACATGGCATTGCCGTATTCCGCGTTGAACCCGCCGGTGATGACTTCGACTTCGGCAATGGCATTCGCGGGCACGGAAAGCCCGGCGGAGCGTGAGGTCAATTCATCCACGGGATTCGAACTGAATTGATTGACCTGCTCCTGCGTGGTGCGTGTGGCTTGATTATAACTCGGATCGCGCGAAGA
>CAYNDW010000500.1:0-5298 GCA_964395375.1 uncultured Cytophagia bacterium | reverse complement strand
AAATCAACAGCAGCTTGCGGTCTGAGCTGAAGGTATAACTCTGAATCGTAATGCGGCGGTTTACGTCTGTTGCATGCAACTTCGCGCCGTCGAGCATCTCTGTTTGTTGATCGCGTTCGAGATCGTAGCTCATCAAACTCGTCGCGCCCTCGGCCGCGGGCTTGACAAAAGTAATCACCGGCCCTTTTTCCGCCCATTGCCCGCCTTGAAAAGTGTTGCCGGCAAATTTTGCGGAAGCAAAAAAGTCTTCGAGCGCGAGCGGTTTTTTGAGCACTTGCTGCGCGGAGGCGAGATGAGCTTGCGGGAGCAGCAGGAATGCGTTCAATACAATGCCGCAGCAGATCAAACGCGAGTATTTGAAACAGGACATGGAGGCGCTCCGAGGTTTGTGTGTAGTGCCGGCCACATGTGGGCCGCTGATTGTGCATGTTGCATTGCCCCACAAAGGGGTAGGGCTACGACGTTTTTTTACACGGTGGCGAGTTACTGTGTGACGCACGTTAAGCACTTCAAGCTCGAACCTTCGGCGTTCATAACATAAACCTCGCTCTGCCCATCACCATCCGAAGAAAAAGCGATCTGCTCGCCGTTCGGCGACCAAAAGGCAGCGCGTTCGGTAGCGAGGGTATTCGTCAAGCGCCGCACGTTGCTGCCGTCGGCATTCATCACGTAAATTTCGCTGTTGCCCTCGCGGTCGGAGATGAAGGCAATCTTTTTATTATCGGGCGACCACGAGGCCACGCTATCGTTGAATCCATGAGCGACGAGTTGTTGCACCTCGGCACCGTCCGGCGTCATCGTGTAGATTTGGTTTTTGCCGGAGCGGTCGGAAAAGAAGATCAACCGCTTGCCGTCGCGCGACCAGCTCGGCACTTGATAGTTGGCCTCGCCCGAGGTGATGACGCGAAAGTTGCTGCCGTCAGCCTGCATCGTGCAGATGCGCCATTTCTTACCGTCGTTCCAATCATTGCTCTCGCGCCATTGAAAGACGATGATCTTTTCATCCGGCGAATACACTGGCACGCCCGCGAAGCCTTGCAAGCTGGTGAGCTGTACGAGGTTCGACCCGTCGGCATTCATCACATAGATATTCGTGTCTTTACCGTTGGCGCGCGGCGATTGAAAAACGATCCGACGATTGTCGCGCGAAAAATATGGATGCGCGTCTCGCCCCAGCGCATGCGTCAACCGAACTTGATTTGAGCCGTCGGCATTCATCACATAAATTTCCGGATCGCCGTCGCGATCCGACGTGAACGCGATCCGCTTGCCGTCATGCGACCATTGCGGAAACATGTTGTTTGACGCACGCGATGGGTCCGGCGGTTGTTGCGCCCACGCCGAGGCGCAAGCAACGCAGCAGACAAAGAAAGAGAAACTGATCGCTGCTCGGCTTAATTTTTCCGCCATACATTTTTCCGTCATTGTCTTTGTTCAAACCGGTTTAATCTTCTAAATTCCTTCCACCAAAATCATCTCCGTCGCCGCGCTCGCTTGCCGCAGCGCTTTGGCTTCGGCATACTCCGGCGAGTTCCACCACGCACGGGCTTGCTCTGCCGAGGGAAATTCGAGCAGCACCAAACGCGCCGGATGCCATTCGCCTTCAAGCGTTTCAGTTTTGCCGCCGCGCACGAGATAGCGTCCGCCATACGCCGCAATCGACGGCGGCGCGAGTTGTTTGTAGCGCTCGTAGGTTTGCGCGTCTTTCACATTGATTTCGACAACGATATAGGCCGACATTTTTTTTGTTGGTTTGATGAAAAGCCGGCGGAGTGATTTGGCTCGCGTTCCCAAACGGAGTTTGGGAACAAGCAGAAAACTGTCATCCTGTAAGGACCTTCCCTCGCACGGGAGCGAGTGCCGAGCACGAGGGAAGGTTCTTTCAGAATGACAATTTGAGGACCTGAATTTTGCGCTCGTGTTGCCGCCAACCTCCGCCTGATGCTGTAAGCATCAGGCTAAAAGTTGAAAGCGATCTAAAGATCGCTCATTACCCAATGGGTAGTAGCCCCGCTTGGGGGGCTTGCATCTCCTAGTCTGATGCTTCAGCATCAGGCTCATCGCGCAACGAGCGCGAGCCGCGTCAAGCTATTCGCCTCGCGCACGATCATGTCATTGCCGAGCAGCGCAGGCAGGGTAAATGTTTCGGCCTCGGCGAACACATACTTCTTCACAATTTCAAACGCCGCGGCATTGCGGCGCGCGACAAGCAAATTTCCTTCATTCGAAAAATAAAGCACGTGCTGCGGCGCGAGCAATACCGAGGCATGCCAACCCTCGCGGCCTTCCGTGGCCCAACGTATTGCGCCGGTTGCGGCCTCGAGCGCGAAGAACATGCCTTTGCGTTTTGCCGAATGGCCATAGATCAAACCATCGCCGAGCACGGGCGAGCTCATGTAAATCGCGGCTTCGTCGTTCTTCCAAACTTCCGTGGCTTGCCATGCGCCGTTCTTCTCCGCGAGCGCGTAAGCGTGCATGCCTTGCCGCGTGCCGGAGATGACGAGATGCGCGCCGGTCCACAACGGCGTGGCGATGTTCTCATGCCAGTCATCGAGAAATGGGACTTGCCAAAGCTGCGCGCCGTTCTTTGCTGCGAGGCCGACAATGGAGCTATCCGTGAGCGTGACGATTTGCTTGGCGCCCGCAATGTCAAACACCATTGGCGAAGCATAGCCCGGCCCATGCCCGCGCCATTCCCACTTCACATTGCCTTGCGCGGGCTCAAGCGCGAGGAGGCGGCCGCCATGTATGTCACTGCCTACTTGAATGATCACGAGACCATCCAGCGCAAGCGGCGAAGCGGAGGTGCCGCAAAAGAGTTTCGAAGTCTCAACGATCTTTGAATAATCTTTGCGCCAAAGCTCGCGCCCCGTTGCGGCTTCCCACGCGATGAGCACGCCGGTCACACCGAGCGTGAAGAGACGATTGCCAAGCGCGAGCGGCGTCGCATTTGGACCTTTGGCCATGCGGCCCATGTAACGATTCTTTTCAAACGCCGCCGGATAATTTTTCCGCCAAAGCACGCTGCCGGTTTTGAAATCGATTGCGGCCACCAATTCTTCCGGATCAAGCCGGCTATGCACAAACACGCGGCCGTTTGCCACAACCGGCGAAGAATAACCTTCGCCAATTTCAATGCGCCACACACGCCGCAGCGAATCGGGCCACGAAGCGGGCACATGCGAAGCCGCAAGCACGCCGTCGCGCTCCGGCCCGCGCCATTGCGGCCAGTCTTGCGCAAATGCGGAAGAGTTGAGCAACGCGGTGAAAATAGAAAAGAGTCCCGTCAGGGTTTTCACGATGAGCTTGGGCATGAATCGTCCTCGCATATTTTCAGGCGAAGCACTCGCTACGCTGTTTGAAAATTCAAACGCCGGCAGGCAATGGAATGGGATTGAGCGCGGGAGAATAAAGGGCGGGAAAATTTACTTCGCAGCGGAAGTCACGGCCTCGCCTCGCGCGCAGCTTTCCTGCACGACGATAAGACGAGGAGACGCGGGTTGCGTTCAAAACTCTTTAAACATTGGGCGGTTGAAAATGACCCTGAGGGGCTATGATAGGAACAAGGCCCATGAACTTTCAGTTTGTAAATTGACAAACAAGTTGCCAATGTTGTTTGCCATGACTATCTTCGCGTGGTTAAAAATTGAGGAATAAATATGTCTTTTCAAACTTCTGCTCACACCCAAGCAGCCGAAAGTGAACACGGGCAACTCATGGAAATGTTGCTGCATTTTTCGCCAATGGAGCTTACCAATTTGCGCCGAGTGCTGCAAAAAGCAGAGCAAATCAAGCGCAATGGCAGCCATGACCTGAAATCATCGCGGCGCCAGAGACGCTTTGTCGAGGCGGAAGATGGCGGGCCGGTGTGGGAATTAGGGTTCGCGGAGGTATTCGATCGCGCAAGCTGCTACGAACGCATCGAGGATGAAGAATGATTCCACGACCGACGAAAGGGGAGCTTGCTGCCGTTGATGCCATGATATGGATTTACGGTCACGACAAAACCAGTAAGTACTATGCGTGTTGTCGCAAGGTGCGCAACTTGGTCGCAGGCGGCGAATTCAAAGGTGTCACAACAAACCAAACACTGGCCGAAATTGTAAATGCCGTCTCAAGCCCGCGTTCCTATAACAATGCAGATGATCGTATCGATTTTTTGACGGCGTTTGATTTGGTGACGGATATTGGCTCCACTCCCAATCTTCAAATTGTCTTACCAACCACTTCTACGATTGCCACGGCAATATCTTTATGCCGTAAATACGATCTCAAGCGCCGACAATGGTATGACGCGATATTGGCTGCGACATTCTTGGATCACGATATTCGCTGGCTCTATACCATGAACGACAAAGATTTCCTTCCGATCAAAGAACTCGCCTTGATCAATCCTTTCACTGAAGTTTTACGTCCAGCCACGCTTGAACAGTAAAGCCAATCCCCCCCCAAGAGCTTCGATCACATGAGTTTCACGCTTGCAAGATCAACCTACCGCAGCAACAAAAGCTTCCTCGTCTCTTCATAGTGCCCGGCCGTGAGCCGATAGAAATATAATCCCGAGCTTGCGGAGCGCGGCGGATCGAACACGACAGCGTGCGCCCCGGCAGATTTATTTTCATCGACCAATGTGGCGACGGTTTGCCCGAGCGTGTCATAAACAATCAGCTTCACCGGCTGCGCGCTCGGCAAGCGATAATGAATCGTGGTTGCGGGATTGAACGGATTCGGGAAATTTTGCCCCAGCTCAAATGCGCGCGGCGTGGTTTCGTGCGCGCCTTCTTGCACGGACGTGCTCGGGCTTTCGGTGATGGTCAGCGCCGTGTCGGCTTTGAGATGGGTGAGAATATCAATCTTGCCGGAAGGCCATTGCACTTTGAGCGAGTCGATTCGCGTCGCATTGCCCAAGCCGAAATGCGCTTGCAAGTTTTGATTGCAATAGCCGCTCTGCCCTTCAATGTCGCGGCGTTGCCAAACCGCGTTGCCCGCAATCGTCGCCTTCACGTGCAGCTTCGCGCCAATGGCCGCGCGATTGGAAGTTGTGCCCGCGGCGTTGATTTCCAGCCAATGATTGCCGCCGCCGTTGTTGCGATAGAACGCGTTGTTCTGCGCTTCATTAAACGTGCGCGCCACAAACAGATCGAGATCGCCGTCGCGGTCGTAATCGCCCCAACTAAAACCATAAGACCAGCCAAGATCGTTCACGTGATCGCCGGTCGTGACCTTTTCGAAAGTCGCCGTGCCGGTTTCCATCAAATCATTGCGATACAAATAATTTTTCACCTGCGCGGCCGCAAA
>CAYNDW010000499.1:0-5299 GCA_964395375.1 uncultured Cytophagia bacterium | reverse complement strand
ACGTAATTGCCCGCGACGTTATACGTGTGCGCGGCATTCGCGGTGTTCGCGCTGTTGCCGTCACCGAAATTCCAGAGATAACTCGAGATGTTGTTGTTCGGATCGTTGGAAGTGGAGCCGGTGAAATTCACGGCCAACGGCGCCGGTCCGCTCATCACGTTCGCCGAGGCGATGGCATTCGGCGGTTGATTGGCGTTGACCTGCACATTGACAAACGCCGTGTCTTTCGCGCCGAGATTGTCGGTCACGATCAAACGCGCCGAATAAGCCGCGGGTGTGTTATAGCTATGCAGCGGGTCGGCTAGCGCGGAAGAGCCGCCATCGCCAAAGGTCCAAGCATAAGAGGCAATCGAGCCATCGCTATCCGTTGAGCTTGATCCGGTGAATTGCACGTTCAACGGCGCCAAGCCGCTTGTGGGGTTCGCGCTCCCAACTGCGGTGGGCGGAACATTCGCCACTGCGCCGGTGACGCTCACTTGCCGCACGCCCCATTCATTGGTGTTCGGCGGGTTCTTCGTGTTGTCAAACACCAGCACATTGGTCGCGCCGTTATGCACCAATGAATCCGGCAAAATAAAGTTGCGCGTGGCGCTCCACAAGTTATCGCCCGTGACGTCGAGGTCGATGATCTTGGTATTGTTTAAAAAGACGTCGCCTTCAACATTGGTGTCGATGTCGAACACTTGATACGCCAGCGTCGGGCTACCGCTCATGGCCGGGAAGCAATAGATCACTTTATCCACGTGGGTTTGATCGCCTCCCGCAATTTTGCCGTAGGCATTCGCATCGGGCAAGTTGATGCACGTGACCACGTCAACCGTGACTTGCGTTGTGTCCTTCAAGCCGCCGTTGTCGGTCACGATCAATTGTGCGGAATATGAGCCGAGGCCGCTATACGTGTGCGGCGGATTCGCCGAGGTGGAAGTGTTGCCGTCGCCGAAGGCCCACGCATACGCGGCAATCGTGCCGTCGATGTCGAACGAGTTCGAGCCGGTGAATTGCACATTCAGCGGCGCAGGCCCAATCGGCGGCGTGACGCTCGCCACGGCATTGGGAATTTGATTCGCCGGCGGTACTTGCAGGCTCACATTGCGCACGCCCCAGATATTCGTGTTGCTCGGGTTGTACGTGTTGTCAAACACGAGCACATTGTTGCTGCTGTCGAGAATGCAGGAATCCGGAATGAAGACATTAAGCGCGGCGCTCCACGCATTATTCACCGTGACCGGCGCGTTGAAGAGCTTTTTGCCGTTGAGTCGCACTTCCACTTCATCGCCGAAATCCACGTCGTGAATTTCATAGTGCAGTTGCCGATTGCCGGCGGTGCCGGAGAAGCAATAGGTCACATCATTCACGTGCGTTTGATCGCCGCCTGTGATTTTGCCATATGCTTGGTTGGAGGGCAACGCGAAGCAATCAATGATATTGATCGCAACCGTGGCCGTGTCTTTCGCGCCGCCGTTGTCGGTGACAATCAAGCGCGCGATGCGATTGCCGAGCGCATTGTACATGTATTGCGGATTGGCTTGCGCGGAAGAACCGCCATCGCCGAAGTCCCACGCGTATGAAGCAATCGTGCCGTCCGGATCGTTGGAGGTGGAGCCGGTGAATTGCACGAGCAAGGGCGCGCCGCCGGTTGTGGGCGTTGCGCTGACCACTGCATTCGGCGGCAGATTCGCGCTATTCACCGTCACGAGCACCGTGTCGGTGTCCGTGCAGCCTTTGTTATCCGTAAGCAAGAGCACATAACTCGTCGTGATCGTCGGCGTCGCAATCGGATTCGCCGCGGTCGCATCATTCAAACCGGTTGCGGGCGACCACGCATAGGTATAGGGCGCAGTGCCGCCGGTCGCGCTCGGGCTTCCGCCCAAATTCGCGGAGTTGCCGAGAAGGATCACCGCGTCCGCTCCCGCATTCGCAATCGGGTTCGGGCAAATGGTGACCGTCATCGTATCTTTATCCGTGTTGCTATTGTTGTCGGTCACGGTCACAATATAAGTCGTGGTCGCGGCCGGCGCTGCACTCGGATTGGCAATAGCAGAATTGTTCAAGCCCGTGCTCGGCGACCAACTGTATGAGTAAGGCGCAGTGCCCGCGCTCGCGGTCGGGCTTCCACCGATGACTACAGAACTGCCCGCGCAAATCGCAGTGTCCGGGCCGGCATTGGCAATGGGCAACACGCTCACGACCACTTGCATCGTGTCTTTATCCGTGCAGCCCACCGCGTCGGTCACGGTTAAAATATAAGTCGTCGAAGCCGCGGGAGTCGCAGTCGGATTCGCGGCAGTGGCATCATTCAATCCCGTGCTCGGAGTCCAGCTATACGTATAAGCCGCGATGCCGCCCGTTGCCGAAGGCGAGCCGCCGATTGCGGTTGATCCGCCGACTGCAATCGCTTTATCCGCACCGGCATTCGCCGTGAGGCCGGAGGAAACCGTGACGAGCACGGTGTCCATTGCCACGCAACTCTTGGCGTCGGTCACAGTGAGAATGTAAGTCGTGGTCGCGCTCGGCGAGGCTTTGGGATTCGCCGCGTTCGCATTGCTCAATCCACTTGTGGGCGACCATGAGTAAGTATATCCTGCGGTGCCGCCGCTCGCCGAGGGCGAGCCGCCAATGGTTGCGCTATCGCTTGCGCAAATTTGTTTATCAACACCGGCATTCGCCGTGGGTTTGGGATTCACGGTGACGAACACAGTATCTTTGCTCGTGCAGCCTTTATTGTCCGTCACCGTGAGAATGTAACTCGTCGTCGCGCTCGGCGCAGCAATCGGATTCGCCGCGCTCGCATTATTCAAACCGGTTGCCGGCGACCACGCATACGTGTATGGCGCAGTACCGCCCGTTGCCGAGGGCGAGCCGCCAATGCTCGAGCCTAAGCCCGCGCATACTTCGACATCGCTGCCCGCGTTTGCAACCGGCGCGGGATTGACCGTCACCGTCATCGTGTCCGTATCACTGCAACCTTTCGAGTCGCTCACGAGCACGACATACGTCGTGGTCGAAGCCGGCGAAGCATTGGGATTCGCGCTTGCAGGATTGTTCAAGCCGGTCGTAGGAACCCAGCTATAAGTATAACCCGGGGTGCCGCCCGTTGCCGTTGGGCTGCCGCCAATCGCGGTCGATGCGCCTGCGCAAATTTCTTTATCCGCTCCCGCACTCGCCGTGGGATTCGGATTCACCGTAACGATCACAGTGTCCGTGTCGGTGTTGGTCCCCGAATCTGTGAGAAGCACGACATACGTCGTGGTAGTTGTGGGCGAAGCCGTGGGATTCGCAAGCGAGGCGTTATTCAAACCGGTGGTTGGCGTCCAGCTATATGTAAATGGCGCGGAGCCGGTTTGTGCCGTGGGCGCGCCGCCAATGGTTGTGTTGCCGCCTGCGCAAATGGCTTTATCCGCACCGGCATTAGCCGTTGCGATGGAGCCGACAACCACAATCATCGTATCCGTGTCCGTGAAGCCTTTCGTATCCGTCGCGGTCAAAACATAAGCCGTGGTCGCCGCCGGCGTGGCCGTGGGCAATTTGAGCAGAGGATTATTCAAACCCGTGCTCGGGGACCAGCTATAGGTATAGCCCGGATAGCCGCCGGTGGCCGCGGTCGAAGTTCCAATCTGCACCGACTGGCCCGGCAGAATGTTTTTATCCGCGCCGGCATTGGCCACGAGCACGACTTTCGAGTTTACTTTCACCGTGTCTTTATTCGAACAGCCATTCGCATCAATCACAGTTACAATATAAGTCTTCGTCGAAGTCACTGTCGCCGTGGGATTCGCAATCGTCGGGCTATCCAAGCCCGCGATGGGCGACCACGAATACGAATACGGCCCAGTGCCGCCGCTCGCCGTAGGGCTGCCGCCGATGCCGATGGATTGGCCCGCGAGAATAAATTTATCCGCGCCGGCATTGGCCGTGGGCTTGGGACGCACCGTCACCACCACCGTGTCTTTTGCGGTGCTCAAAGAAGCATCCGTCACTTGCACAATATAAGTCGTGGTGCTCGCCGGCGCGGCTTTGGGATTGGCCGCGCTCGCGCTGCTCAAGCCTGTGCTCGGCGTCCAACTGTATGTATAAGGCGAAGTGCCCGCGCTCGCCGTGGGGCTGCCGCCGAGCGTGACGCTATCGCCCGTGCATACGTTTTGATCGGCGCCGGCGCTCGCCGAGAGCGAGGAGTTGACCGACACGATCATCGTATCTTTTGCCGTGTTGCTATAAAAATCGGTGACCGTGAGAATATAGCTCGTGGTCGCGCTCGGCGTGGCATTGGGCCGGGCGATGTTGGGATTGCTCAAGCCCGTGGTGGGAGACCAGCTATAAACATACGGCGTGTAGCCGCCTGTGGCCGTTGGGCTGTTGCCGATCTGCACAGTCTGCCCAATCGTGATGGCTTTATCCACGCCCGCTTGTGCTTTCAATACGGCGTTAACCTTCACTTTGACGGTGTCTTTGGCCGTGGCGCCGAGATTATCCGTCACCGTGACGATATAGTTTCTCGTGGTGTTGGAATTGACAATCGGATTGGCCGCGGCAGGATTGCTCAAGCCCGTGGTGGGCGACCAGCTATAGGAGTAGGGCGACGTTCCGCCGCTCGCGGTCGGGCTGCCGCCGATCGCAGCGGTTTGCCCGGCGATCAAAAATTTATCCGCGCCCGCGTTCGCCGTCAAGCTGGGAACCGCAGAAGCTGCGGCGTTGTTCGACGCTGCGGATTCTCCCGCCCACCAGCCGAACGCGCAAAAAATAATACCAATAAAAAACCGGGACCACGTTCCAATCGCCTGGCAACGCGGCGCAACCAAAGCATGTTTTTGCGTCATGGCGCATCCTTTGTTTGAAATTAAAAAATAGTTTGCATGCATGCAGCCCCGCCGTCAGCCAAGATCGCATAGGTAGCACGCCCTTATCGCCAAAGGAGTTTGCGGCAGGTCTCGCCCTGAAACAACGACGACGCCGCTCTCAATTCAAAAGCCGTATCCTAAACGGCCTGCCCGACCCTGGGCACGAGATAGTCAATGCTTGACGGAGATTGAGAAAAGGAGGTTAGGAGAGTAAGCTTCAAAACGAGCAGTCCTGCTCCATTTTGATGCGAAGAACAAATACCGACACGCAGCGCAGGTTGCGGAGGGAAAGCTGAAGAAAGGAGCACGAGGCGAATGAGAGAAGCGAGCTCAGATAAAACAGCGCGAATCCAGTTCTTCACCTCTAATGAAGTTTGAAAATCAAAACCCAGCAGACGCCGACTAAAGTCAATACCGTTCATTTAAGCGATCTTCCGTAGTCCCGGCCCCTTGTGGGCCGATGG
>CAYNDW010000498.1:0-5303 GCA_964395375.1 uncultured Cytophagia bacterium | reverse complement strand
AAGTTGATTTGGTCACGACCGCCGCCGCGAATCACGAAGCCTTTTTCGACGCCGGCTTGCAGATCGATAATCTGCTGCACGCTGGTGCGCGGCAGGTTTTGAATTTCAACCGCACTAATGTTGGCGACGTTGCCCGAAATATCCGGCTGCACCACCGGACGTTCGGCCACAACCGTGATTTCGCCGGCTTGAATCGCCTCTTCTTGCAAGGCATAATTGCCTTTGAAATCCACCGTCGCGGTGAGATCGATATTGACGCGGACACCCGATTGCACGACCGCGGAATAACCGACCACACTTGCGCGCACGGAATAGACGCCCGGCGGCACATTTAAGATAAAATAATTACCATTGACATCAGCCGCTGCGCCTAGGCTCGTGCCAACGAGCAAAACCGTGGCGCCGGGCAATGCCGTACCGGTCTTCTTGTCAACCACTTGACCGGAAATCTTACCTGTGGTTCCCCCGAAAGACGGGGTGACCGAGACCAAGAGCATGACGCTCATGATCGCCAAACAACATAACTTTTGAAACGACCACTTCATACCTACCTCCCTGCAAGGGTTGGTTAATGTGGTGAATAGGGATTTGCAACGCAAACAAAAGCAAACAGCCGTGAGTAAAAAACTTCAAGGCGGGATATAGTCGCAGTGCGTCATCGCAGTACGCAAATGTGTGAAGGATTTTCGTAATGCTTGCATCATGATCACGACACGACAAAAATCAAGTTCGGTCAGAAAGTTTTAGAGTTGCGACGGACGAGGGTAACTCAAGCTTTCAGTGCTGCAAACAACGCTGGTGTTGCTCGTAAAGTATGGGAAGTGTTGCGATTTTCCTTGTGGAGGTAGGACCTTATGACCCTACTGAAGTCATCCCGCATCATGCAGGATCACGTACAGCATCGGAAACTAGCGCTAAAGGAGGGATTCGGTTTAAACTGCCGTGAAGCGTTTAAACGCGGGGCAAAGATATATCGGGAAGCTGTCTTTGTCAAGAAGTTTTTCACATGCTTGCTTTTCAAGGCGAGTTTTTGTATACCAAGCTTGTGTTCCGTTAAAATAATTTGCCGGCGATATCTTTAGCCGCGGCTTGTGTCTCATCACGGCTGGATTCACCTGGCCACGGAAAATCCCAAATAGTTGAAGGAGAGGTGGAAGCATGCGTTACCGCGCTCTTGTAATTGTGCCTACAGCGCTCGCGCTTTTGACTTGTTCGCAACAACAGAAAAAAATCGGCGCCGAACCGGTCAAACTCCAAACCACGCGCGAGAAATTCAGCTATGCGCTCGGCTATGATTTCGGCCCGAATATGAAGAACCTTAAATCCGGCGTGGAGTTGCAATACTTCATGGCCGGCCTCGCGGACTATCTCAACGAAAAAGAATCTCTGCTCTCCGTGGGCGAGCGCCAAGAAGTGCGCAGCGCCGAATTCACGCGCATTGGAGAAGAATATTTGCAGGCGCAAAAAGAGCTCGAGCAAAAAAGATTGGAGGAAGTCGAAGCTTTCCTTGCCGCCAATCATGGCAAGCCCGGCGTAAGCACGACTGCCAGCGGCTTACAATATCAAGTGCTCGCTGCCGGCGCAGGCCCAACTCCCGGCCCGAATGATCGCGTCAAAATTAAATATCGCGGCACCTTCATGAATGGCGAGGAATTTGACAACACCGATCGGCAGGCCGAAGGTTATAACACATATTTGGTCGGCGGCGTGTTTCCCGGATGGACCGAAGCATTTCAACTCATGCAAGCGGGCGGCAAGTATCGCTGCCTGATTCCTCCGCGCTTGGCGTTTGGCAAAATCGGGAACGTCCCGAATATTCCGCCCGACGCGTTGTTGATTTATGAAATCGAGCTTTTAGAGATTCTTCAAGAATCAAACTAACGCGCCGGCCCGGCGCTTCTCTTCTTTTCTCGGACGACAAACTCCCACATTTTTTTCGTGGGAGTTTTGATTTAATCACCCCCAACATGCACGAGCCGCAATCCAAAGGCTTTCGGTAAGCGGATTCTTCGAAGATCGCGGATAAAGAAAAAGCTCTATCCGCGATCTTCGTGAAATCCGCTTACAGAAGATCTTTGCTTTTTTTTGCATCGATTCAACTTGAAGAGACTAGCGAGGAAACAACCATGAGTTTTCCAAAAGACTTTGTGTGGGGCGCGGCAGCCGCGAGTTTTCAAATCGAAGGCGCGGCGGCGGAAGACGGCAAAGGCCTTTCCGTTTGGGACATGAGGTGCAAAGTGCCCGGCAAAATTTGGGAAGGCAACACCGGCGAGGTCGCATGCGATCATTATCATCGTTATGCCGAAGACGTTGCGCTCATGGCGCAGATCGGTTTGCAAGCCTATCGCCTATCCATATCTTGGCCGCGCGTTCTGCCCGCAGGCGTGGGCGCGGTGAATGCAAAAGGCCTCGCGTTTTATGATCGTTTGATCGACACCCTCTTGCAGCACAACATTCAGCCGTGGGTCACGCTGTTCCATTGGGATTTTCCGCACGCGCTGTTTTGCCGCGGCGGCTGGCTCAATCGCGAGAGCGCGGATTGGTTTGCGGAATACACGGCAGTCGTGGTCGATAAACTTTCGGATCGCGTCGCGCACTGGATCACACAGAACGAGCAGCAATGTTATATCGGCTTCGGCCATCAAACCGGCGAGAACGCGCCCGGTTTGCAATTGGGATTCGCGGAGGTTTTACGCGCGGCGCATCATACGTTGCTCGCGCATGGCAAGGCGGTGCAAGTGCTCCGCAGCCGCGCGAAGCTCTCCCCCACTATCGGCGTTGCGCCCGTGGGCGTTATTCGCATGCCCGCGACGAACGCGCCAGCGGACGTTGCCGCCGCGCACGCTGCAACGTTTGCGCTCACCGGCAAAAACGTTTGGAACAACACCTGGTTCGGGGACCCGCTCGTGCTCGGCCATTATCCCGAAGAGGGCATGCGGCTATTTCATAAAGAGCTGCCGCCGATTCAAAGCAACGACATGGCGACCATCTGCCAACCGCTCGATTTTTACGGCACGAATATTTACTTCGCCGAAATCGTGAGAACTCCCCCCTTGCGAGCGGTATCACCAGCGCCGCACAAGGAGGAAATTGATTATGAAATCACTTCCGCGTTTGCCAATCCCGCATTGACCGCGATGTCGTGGCCCCTAACGCCCGAGGCGTTATATTGGGGCCCGAAATTTTTATACGAGCGCTACAAGCTGCCTATTGTCGTCACCGAAAACGGCATGGCCAATTGCGATTGGGTTCACGTCGACGGCAAAGTGCATGATCCGCAGCGCATTGATTATCTCACGCGCTATCTGCGCGCATACGGTCGCGCGCTGGCGGAAGGCGTAGCCGCGAAAGGCTATTTCGTTTGGTCGCTCATGGACAACTTCGAATGGGCGCACGGCTATGGCAAACGCTTCGGTTTGGTTTATGTCGATTATCAAACGCAGCAACGCATTTTAAAAGACTCGGCGTTTTGGTATCAACAAGTCATCGCCTCGCACGGCGCGAGTTTGGGCGAGTAGCTTCTTCAATCCCAACGGCACAGCGTTTTTTTATATGTTAATCTCTTTGTTGAGTCGATGCAAGCAAAGCAATGAACACGCGACTGCAAGCACAGCCTTAGCCGCTGCGCGCTCGGCTCGCGCTGAAATTGTAGCTTGCAATTCGCCGCTCGTTCGCCTATCATTGCGGCAGCGTTCGCTCCCGAATAAATTCGCATTCGAACCGCTCGGCATCAGACATTCGTTTGACTTTTAGGAGAGCAACCATGAGCACTGCGATTGCACCCACTGAAGTTTATCGAGAAAAACCTCTGGCCCCGCCGCCGCAACCTGTGCCCGCGAAGCTGACCTGGCAACAAGCGGAGAAGCTGGCGAATGGACGGCCGTTTGAACTCATTAACGGGAGGCTCGTTTTTAAAATGCCGGATAACAAACATGCTGATACGCAAGGCCTGCTTTGCATTGCGCTTGGGATCTATTTCAGAACCAATCCCATTGGCCGTGTGCGACCCGAATACATGCTGCACCTGTGGCCGGAAAGTCCGCACGAAGGCCGCATGCCCGATCTCTCCGTGATTTTGAATGAAAACCTGCAAGAGGAAAGATACGGCTCAAGCGCACCGGACCTGGCAATTGAAATCGTTTCGCGCGACGATGCGTGGAGCGCTCTATTTGAAAAAGCGCGTTTATATCTCAGCACCGGCAGCCGCCAGGTTTGGATCGTTGACCCAGAAGAACAAGGCGTCATGGTAATCACGCCGCAAGAGCGGTTTTGGGTGAAAGATCAGCTCACTTGTCCGGAGTTGTTGCCCGGCTTTGCCGTTGCCGTGCAAGAAATTTTTGTTTGGCCTGCGGCCCAGGCAGAAACTTCAAAGCGTTGAAGCGCGCTTTTTCTCGTTCCCAAACTCCAGTTTGGGAACGCAATTGCTTTTGAAACTCCGTTTCCAAGCTTGAAGAAGTTTTGAAACAGAGTTTCTTCAGCAAGCTCGTTCCCAAACAGAGTTTGGGAACGAGTTAAAAACGATTTAAAACAGAAAGCCCCAGGCTCATTGTGAACCTGGGGCTTCTTGTTTTATATCTCAACTTCGGCAGGCTGGAAGCTTGCACTACAATTCGTTTGCCTCCTTGCCTACTTATCTTTTTTGGCTCCTTGCCCCAATCCTATCTCGTCAACGTCATCTTGCGCCGCGCGTGGAAGTTGTTCACTTGCAGCTCGTAGAAGTACGTGCCCGTGGGCAACTTGCTTGCGTTGAAGCGCACGGTGTGGCGGCCCGCATCGAGATAGCGATCCACCACTTTGCGCACGAACTGGCCGTTCGCATTGTAGATGATGAGCTTCACCTCGCCCGGCTCCGGCAAATTGAACGTGAGATTCGTGCTCGGATTAAACGGGTTCGGATAATTTTGATCCAACGCATAGTCGCTCGGAATCGCGACCGCAATCGCGGGCGCTTCTTCCGCTACTGCTTTCGGCAGCACACCGGCCGGGCCGATTTCAATCGCCGCGATCGCGCACGGACGTTTATACGTCGAGAGCGATTTCGCAAAATCTAGATTGAGTTGGCCGTCCGCGACATTGACGCCGTTGAAACGACGCTGCATCGCCACGCCCTTGCCGGGCGCGAGCACGAAAATATCAAAATCATCCAACACCAGCGCGCCTTCCAGCGTAACGTCCATCACGCGGCGCAGCGGCGCCGTGTCTTTGATTTCAGCAAAGTGCAGGATCACATCATACGCGCCGTTCGGAATATCGAACTTATAATTCATCGTCACGCCTTCGCGCTGCACGAGGTAGAGATTGGG
>CAYNDW010000497.1:0-5305 GCA_964395375.1 uncultured Cytophagia bacterium | reverse complement strand
CCGAGATGACGTTTGCGGAATGGAAGGCGATGTTCGAAAAAATGAAAAACCAGAGCGGGGGCGCGAAAACGAAAGAACAGCCCGCCTCCGACGTCAAAGTCGAATTCGACCTCAAAGTCGATCGCACCAATGAACGGCAGAACATCGCGGGGTTCAGTGCGCAAAAATCCATTCTGACCATGAAAGCGAAAGGCGAGCAACAAGCCTCGGGCACGAACCCCGGCGGTTCGGGCGCGATGACGATTGTTTCTCATCATTGGCTTGCGAAGGACGTGAACGGCTATGAAGAGATGATGGCATTCCACCGCAAGTTTGCCGAGAAAGTGGGCATTCAATTCACCGAAGCCGGCGGCCAGAGTTTTATGCAGGCGCTCTCGCGCATGAACCCCGATATGGTGAAAAGTATGGAGAAGCTCGCGGAAGAGGGCAAGAAACTTGAAGGCTTTGCCCTGAAAACCGAAACTTCTTTTCAAACCGAAGGCGGATCCTCCGAGCAGATGAATGCGAACGCTTCCGAATCGAGCACGCAAGAAATTCCAAGCTCCGTGGGCGGCTTGCTCGGCGGTTTGGGCAAAAAGATGGCGAAGAAACCGCAAGAGAGCAATGCCTCCGGCAAAAATGTTTTGTTTGAATCAACCACCGAGACCATCGAATTCAAAACCGGAACGCTGAAGGCCGATTTGTTTGCAGCGCCGGCAACCTATGAAAGAGTCAAAGCGAAAATGTAGAGGGCGAGGAGCCAAGTAATCAAAGAGCCAAGTAGCCACAAGAACTCCCACGAGTAAGAATTGCTTTTGTGGGAGTTCTATTTTCGCGGGAGGGCTTTCGTGCTCTCCTTTCATCATCAAGAATAAACGGGCTTCAAATGGCGATACTTAAAAAAAGATTTGGTGTTTTGTTAGCGGTCGTGATGTCAGTGAGCATGACGCCGCAATCGCAACCGGAAGCGCTGGGCAAGATCAGCTTTGTGCTTGGCAAAACCGGAGAAGTTCGTCTTCTGCATGTCGATCAAAATTTATGGCTTCCCGCCAAAACCAAGATGCCGGTTTATGCCGGCGATAAAATCACCACGCAAGCCGAGGCGCGTTGCGAAGTGAAGTTCAACGATGGCAGCGTCATTCGCATCGGCGAAAATTCTGCGTTTGATTTCGAAAAATCTTTAGTCACGCACAAGAAGCGCAGCTTTGATGCAAGCCTTTCGCAAGGAAAAATTTGGGCGAATATCGTGAGCCTGGTTTGGGGCGAGAAATTTGAGATCAAATCGCCGACTGCCGTGTGCGCCATTCGCGGCACGATTTACGGCATTGATGCCGATAGCACTACGCGCGTCGCGGTGTATGACGGCCAAGTTGATGTCGGCCCCACGCAAGCGTTGCGCGAGCAGATGCGCCAAGCCTCTCGCCCGACCGGGCCGCCGCAACAAATTCCCGGCCCCACGCAAGTGCCAGGCCCTTATCAAGTCGCGCTCGAGCAATGGGTGCGTTTGGTCAAAGGCTATCAACTCGAAGTGCGCGCGAACGGCCGCTATGCGCAAACGCCGGTTGATGCGCGGCGCAATTTACAAAACGACTGGGTGCAATGGAATCTTGCGCGGGACCGTGAAATCGCGCGTGATTAAGCCGAGATTTGATTTGCCATCTCGAACGTGAATGCGTATATTGTCGGCGCTCGCTCAATTTGGGCGAGCGTTTTTGTTTTTGGGTTTGATGAAAAGCAAGGCGACGTGAGTGAAGATTGCCACGATTGACAATAAGAGCATTGCCGCGGAGCTTGGCCTCAAAGCCGGCGATGAAGTCTATCGCATCAACGGCCAGCGTGTGCGCGATATTCTCGACTATCGTTTTCTCATCACCGATGAAAACGTCGAAGTCGAAGTGCGGCGCGAAGGGGAGAGCACGCTCTATGAAATTGAGAAAGACAGCGACGACAGTCTCGGCTTGAATTTCGAGCCGATCAAGATTCGCAAGTGCGGCAATGATTGCATTTTTTGTTTTGTCGATCAAAACCCGGCGGGCATGCGCTCGACCATGTATTTCCGCGACGAGGATTTTCGGCTCTCGTTTTTGTCGGGCCATTACGTGACGCTCTCGAACATCTCGCGCACCGATCTCGCGCGCGTCGTGCGGCAACGTTTGACGCCGCTCTTCATCTCCGTGCATGCCACGGAGCCGAGCGTGCGAAAATTTTTGCTCGGCATCGATTACGACGACCGCCTACTCGACAAGTTCACGTATCTCACCCAAAACGGTATCACGCTCAACACGCAAATCGTCGTGTGCCCGAATATCAACGACGGCGAGGTGTTGCGCAAAACCGTGTGGGATTTGGCGAGCTACTTTCCCGGCGTGCGCAGCGTTGCGCTCGTGCCCGTCGGCTTGACGCAACATCGCAACGGTTTAACGAAAATCGAGCCGGTGACGAAGCAATATGCGCAACAGATTTTGCGCATTGCAGAGGGCTACGCGGAAGAGTTCAAAAAGAACCTGGGCACGCACTTCGTCTATCCCGGCGATGAGTTTTACATTCTCGCCGGGCAGGAGATTCCTTCCGCCGCGCGTTATGACGCTTTCGATCAAATGGAAAACGGCGTGGGCATGTTGCGCAATCTGTTCGATCATTTCCATAAAACGCAAAAGAAAAAATTTCCGAAGAGTTTACTAAAGCCCAAGAAAGCCACGCTTGTGACCGCAGCACTGGCGGGCGGATTCATTGCCGAGCACATTATGCCGCGTTTATCGCGCATTAAAAACTTCTCGCCGGAGTTGGTGACAGTTAGAAATAAATTTTATGGCGAGAGCATCACCGTCACCGGCTTGCTCACGGGGCAGGACATCTTCGCAGCGTTGGAGCAGCGCGAACTCGGCGACGCGGTTTTCCTCCCGCATAGTTGCGTGAATGATCGCAACATGTTTTTGGACGATTGGAAATTGAGCGAGTTGGAGCGCAAACTCGGCGTGCCCGTCGTGCCGCTGAAGAACAATTTCAGCAGGGTTTTTGAAGTGTTGGAAGGGAAACGCAATTAGTAGGGAGGAGTTTATGGCAACTGCAACGACTCCGCTGGCGTTGAGTGCGATGACATTCAAATACTGGCATATGCAGAATATCGCGATTGGCTTTACACAGAACTAGCCCAGCGCAATGCGAAGTGGCTTTTGATTTGTGGAAAGCAAATCATTGACTCGTCGGGGATTATGCAAAACTAACTTTCTTATGAAAAAAAAACCCGTCGTTGCCATCATCGGCCGGCCCAATGTCGGCAAGTCCACGCTGTTCAATCGCGTGCTCAAGAAGCGCACGGCGATTGTGCACGATCAGCCCGGCGTAACGCGCGACCGCAATTATTCCGAGGCCGAATGGACGGGCACGGAGTTCGTGCTCATCGACACCGGCGGCTATTTTTCCGGCACGATGGATGTGATCAATCAAGCCGTGCTCCGGCAAATTCAAGAAGCGATTGACGAAGCGACGGTGATTGTGTTCGTGGTTGATGGGCAAGTCGGCGCGACTGCGCTCGATGTTGAAATCGCCCGGCTGTTGCAGCGATCGGAAAAGAAGATTCTGCTCGCGGTCAATAAGATCGATGACGCGCGTCATTCGCCGCAGGCCGCGGATTTCTTTCGTTTGGGATTGGGCACGCCGCACGAAGTTTCCGCGGTCACGGGCCGCGCGATTGGAGATTTTTTGGACGCGGTGGTGCAATGTCTGCCGCAACCTACGAAAGGCAACGCGGACAGGGAGGAAGATGCGGAGAAAATCGTACCGGGAAATTTGCAACTCGCCATTATCGGCCGACCGAATGTCGGCAAGTCTTCGCTCGTCAATGCGCTCGTGGGTTATGAAAAAGCCATCGTCACGGATATTGCCGGCACCACGCGCGATGCGATTGATACGGAACTGCGTTATAAGAATCTTAGCATCACGTTGATTGACACGGCCGGCTTGCGTAAAACGGCGCGCGTCAAAGAGACCATCGAATTTTACAGCACGGTGCGCACGCGCGAGGCAATCTTGCGCTGCCATGTCGCCGCGGTTTTGGTTGATGCCACAGAAGGCATCAACGAACAAGACCTGCACATTATCGCCGAAGTGGCGAAATGCAATAAAGGATTGATCCTCGCGATCAACAAGTGGGATTTATTTGAAAAAGAGGCGGACACGGCCCGCATCTTCGAGAAACAGATTCAAGAAGCTTTGCGAATCTATAACTACGCGCCGATCATTTTCATCTCCGCGGTCAAGGGCCAGCGCGTGTTCAAATTGCTCGATCTCGCATTAACCGTCCACGCCGAGCGCCAGCGCGAGTTGCGCACCGCAGAGTTGAATGAGTTTCTGCAAGAAGCGCTGCAAAAATATCCGCCGCCTTCGATGGATCAACGCGAAGTAAAAATCAAATACTGCACACAGGTGAAAGCCAATCCGCCGGTGTTCGCCGTGTTTTGCAATCATCCGCAATCCATTCGCGCCAACTATCGCCAATATTTGGAGAAACGTTTTCGCGCGAAGTTCGGTTTTGACGGCGTGCCCTTAACTTTCAGCTTTCGGAAAAAGTGATCGTCTCTATGCCAATGCTTCGATTCTTTTTGCTTTGCATGTTGCTTGCTTCGCCTCTTTCTAGCCAGCCTCTGGATCAGCCTCAAACTTTATTCACGCAATATCAGCAAGCCCGAAACGGTTTGATGCCAGAGCCGCTGAAGTGTGGATTTAGCGCTCTCGCCACGCTTCACACTTCGACAAGCGCGACTGCTTCGGCGCGTCAGTTTTTCAAAGACCATAGCGCGCGCCCGGTGCTTCCCCGATCATACACCACCTCGGATAATCGCTTTCGCATTCACTACACAATAAGCGGCTCGGACGCGGTCGCGACGACTTCGACGAACCCCGACGGCGTGCCCGATTTTGTTTATGAAGCCGGCAAAGCGGCGAAGCGCGCATACACGCTTTTGGTCGATACGCTCGGCATGAAGGCGCATGCGGATGATGGTGGCGTTGATGGGCCGCAGTTTGATTTTTACATCATCAATTTAGGCTCGCTCTATGGCGAAACGCGCTTTGAATTTTCCTCCGGCGCCGGCCCGGCTTATATCGTGATTGACAACAACTATGGGCCGGAATTTTACAGCCAAGGCCTAGCCGGACTGCGTGTCACCGTGGCACATGAGTACTTTCATGCGGTGCAGCTCAATTACTTTTTGCGCGGAGAAGATATCTTTTTCTTCGAAATCGCCTCCGTCTGGTTCGAGGATTTTGCCTACGATGAGGTTGATGATTACTTGGTGCGTTACGAGTGGCTTTCCGCGCCAATTTT
>CAYNDW010000496.1:0-5310 GCA_964395375.1 uncultured Cytophagia bacterium | reverse complement strand
GATCATCTCGAGTTGGAAAAATATCTGCAAAGAGATTTTGAATGAGCACCCCTCGGATTGTCATTCCGGAAGAATCTTTTTAAGCACTGGCGTTGCTCTCCAGAACTAAAAAAGACTCCTTCTGAATGACAAAGCCGTTGGGGTTTTGAACGTTGCTGCGGAAGGAGGAGCATGTTGCATGATCGTCGCACCACGGAGTTGCAAGTCGGCGTCACCGTCATTGCCGGTATTTTGATTTTAGTTTTGGGCATCATTTGGGGAAAGAATTACAATCTCGCCTCGGATCAATATCGCGTCAAATTTTCCTTTCCCAACACCGGCGGTTTGCGCGCGAACGACATGGTCTCGGTCAACGGCGTGCGCAAAGGCAGCGTCTCCGGCATCGCGCTGGAAAAGGGCCGGGCCATTATTGAAATCGCACTGAGCCGCGACGTTGAACTTTACAACGATTATCGCGCGACCATCGCGCCCATTGAAATGATGGGCGGGAAAAAGATCGAGATTATGCCCGGGGGTAACGGCGAAAGAATTTTTCCCGAAAGTTTGAACGCGCCTTTGCCCGGCACTTCCAGCGGCGGCATGTCCGAAGCGCTCGTCGGCGTCACCGAATTGTCTCTCGAAGCGCTTCATCTCGCCAAACGCGTGGATACGACTTTGACGCTCGTGCATCGCATGTTGGATGAATCCGCCATTCGTCGCCCGATTGTCAACAGCCTCGCGGATTTGCAGGCTACCACCTCGGCTCTGCGCGCGTTAGTGTCGAACAACGATCTCCTCATTCGCCGCACCCTCGCCAATGTTGATGAAACCTCCGGGCAGTTGCGCGAAATCGTCACGCAACGCCGCGTGGATTTGGACAGCACGCTTATCACCTTCGGTCGCACGATGCAGCGCCTCGATCATTTCACCGCGACGCTGAACGACATTACCACGCAAATCAACAATCGCGAAGGCAATCTCGGCAAGCTGCTCTATGACGACGCGCTCACAACGCACTTGCGCTCGACCTTGGCCAACGTCGATTCCACCACCGCGGAGTTGCGCACCAAGCTCGGCAAGTTTTTGAACGGAAGTAATTTTAGCTTGATTAACGTGCTGAGCTTTTGATACCTTTGAGCAAGTTTTGCGAAGAAGCCAATCCTTTTGAAACGAGGTAAACGATGCCGGAAGTCATGGAAACAATTTTTGAGGCGCCGGTACCGATTGAGACGATCACTCGTCCACGGCCCGCGCCCTCACCGCCACCTGTTAAGCTGACTTTGGAACAAGCACTCAAGATCGCTAATGGAAGGCCCTTTGAGTTAATTAACGGGAGAATAGAATATAAAATGCCGGACAAAAAACATGCGGACGCACAGATTCGCCTCGGCGCAAAACTATTGGAATATTTTGACCGTAACCCCATTGGTTTCGCGCGCACAGAGTATACTTTTCGTTTTTGGCCTGACCGTCCTCATGAAGGTCGTGTGCCGGATCTCTCCATCGTCCTCGGCGAGGATATTTTAGAAGAACGTTACGGTAGCGCCGCGCCTGATTTGGCAATTGAAATCGTTTCGCGCGATGATGGTTGGGCGGAGTTGTTTGAAAAAGCCGAGTTATATTTTGCGCATGGCAGCCGCCTCGTATGGATCGTTGATCCTATGCAAAAAGGCGTATTGGTTGTCACGCCGGAAGATCGCAAATGGGTAAAAGATGTTTTAACCTGCCCGGAATTGTTGCCCGATTTCTCGTTGAATGTTCGTGAAATTTTTGAGCGCCCGTCCGTGGCGGCAAAATAAAACAACCAAGTATAGAGGAAAGCATGCCCAAGCAACAATTCGGTTTGATCGGCCTCGGCGTGATGGGGCAGAACCTCGTTTTAAATGTGGAACGCAACGGTTTCAGCGTCGCGGTTTATAATCGCACGCCCGACACCACGAGGGAATATGTGGCCGATAAAGCGGTCGGCAAAAATATTCGGCCGACTTTTTCAATCGAAGAATTTGTCGGAGCGTTAGAAAAGCCACGACGCATTATGCTACTCGTAAAAGCCGGCGCGCCCGTGGACGCGACCATCGCGCAACTCGTGCCGCATTTAGACAAAGGCGACCTCATCATCGACGGCGGCAATTCTTATTTTGCCGACACCGAACGCCGCGCGCGCGAACTTGAAGCGCAAGGCCTCGACTATTTCGGCATGGGCGTTTCCGGCGGCGAAGAAGGCGCGCTCTGGGGCCCCAGCCTCATGCCTGGCGGCTCCGAAGCGGCATATAAAGAAGTCGAACCGATTGCCAAAGCCATTGCCGCGAAAGCGCAGGAAGACGGCGCGCCGTGCGTGACGTATCTTGGGCCGGGCGGCTCCGGCCATTATGTGAAGATGATCCACAACGGCATCGAATACGGCGACATGCAGCTCATCGCCGAGGCCTATGATCTCTTGCAACAAGCGCTCGGCCTTTCCGCGCAAGACTTTCACGAAATTTTTTCGGAATGGAATCGCGGCGAGCTTTCTTCTTTTCTTATTGAAGTCACGGCCAAAGTTTTTAAGAAGATCGACGCCGACTCAGGCAAGCCGCTCGTCGACGTCATTCTCGACAAGGCCGGGCAAAAAGGCACGGGCAAATGGACCACGCAAAACGCGCTCGATCTTGCCTCGGCCATTCCCACGATTACCGCGGCAGTGGATGCGCGCATTCTCTCTTCGCAAAAAGAGGAGCGCGTGCATGCTTCAAAAATTTTGGCCGGGCCGAGGGCAAAGTTCAAAGGTGAAGCGAAGGAATTGATCGCAGCCGTGCGCGCGGCGTTGTATGCCTCCAAAATTTGTTCGTATGCCCAAGGCTTGAGCTTGTTGAAAAAAGCCTCGGACGAGTACAAATACAATTTGAAGCTCGGCGAGATTGCGAAGATCTGGCGCGCCGGCTGCATCATTCGCGCGCGGCTGCTGCACGACATCACCGTGGCTTATCAGCGCGATCCACAACTCCCAAACTTGCTTTTAGATTCCGAATTTCAACAAGCCGTCACTTCCCGCCAAGAAGCATGGCGCTTCGCGGTGCGCACGGCGATTGAATTGGGCGTACCGCTCGCGGCCATGAGCGCTTCGCTCGCTTATTATGACGCGTATCGCAGCGCGCGCTTGCCCGCGAATCTGATTCAAGCCCAGCGCGACTATTTCGGCGCGCACACGTTCGAGCGCGTGGATAAGCCCGGCATCTTTCACGCGAGTTGGGAATAACAAACAGGAGTACGGTCATGGAAGTCACTTTCGATCTTCCCGAAGAGTTGGCGACACGCTTGCGTCCGCATGAAAAGCGCTTGCCGCATATTTTGGAATTGGGCTTGCACGCAATGCAAGTTTCACCTTCTCAATATGCTTTTGAAGAAGTGGACGAAGTGCTGGCGTTACTATCCGGCTCTCCCTCGCCCGAGGAAGTTTTGGCAGTATGCGCCTCCCCGGCTTTGCAAGGACGTATCGCATATTTGCTGGAAAAGAATCGAAGTGAGGGCTTATCGGAAACCGAAGAATGGGAGTGGAAACGCTATGAGTATGCGGAACACGCAGTGTGTCTGGCCAAAGCAAAAGCGCATTTGACTTTACAAAATGCCCGAGGCGAGAATGGGCACAACTAAGATCTCGCCGTCGGTACGACGGTTAGTTCAGGATCGTGCCCAGGGATGTTGTGAATACTGCCTCACTCCGGAAATGGCTCTTCTCTGTCCATACGAAATCGATCATATTATTTCCCAAAAACATGGCGGCGCAACTTCCCCGGAAAACCTGGCATTTTGTTGCGTGCGATGCAATAAACATAAAGGCAGCGACATTACTTCGATTGATCCGCAGACGGAAGAGATTGTTCGTCTTTTTCACCCTCGGCGAGATCATTGGGCTGTCCATTTTCAACTGCGCGAAGTTGAAATTTTTCCTCTCACTGCGGCCGGCCGCGCCACTGTGCGCATGCTGCAGATGAATCATCCCGACCGTCTCGAAGAACGAGAGGTGCTCATTGCCGGCGGGCTTTATTCGACGCCGGCTCCGACACTGTAAGGAACTTTTCTGCATTCTATGCACTCTCCCACCCTCTTCGACCTCCTCCTCTCCACGCAAGCGTTGGAAATCGCGCCGGCGCTTGAGCCGTTTTGGTATACTTCCGGCACGATCGGGCCGTTTTATCTCAACGGGCATTTTCTTTATGGCAATCGCGAAAAGGCGGAGGCGCTCCTAGCTTTTATCGATGAGCATGCGCACGACCGCATGGGCTTGCTCTTTGCTTTGCATGAGCGGGTGCAAAAAAATTACGCGGAAGACGAGGGCTATCGCGCGGTGATTGATCATGCCGTGGCGCTCGCGCAAACGCACATCGGCGCGGAGCACGTCGCTTATGTCTCCGGCGGCGAGCGGCGCGATTGGTTCTTTTCGCTCATGCTTGCGCAGCGACTCGATAAACCCGCGCTGGCGATTTTCAAGGATCACAAGACGTTTTTGTTTTCATCAAAAGAAAAGCTTTGCACGGAAGTCGCGCAACTGGAGGGCGCGAAGGTTTTGCACGTGGCCGATCTCGTCACCGAAGCTTCGAGTTACACGCGCGCGTGGCTCCCTGCTTTGCGCGAGCGCGGCGGGGAGTTGCGTTGGGCGATCAACTTCGTCGATCGCGGGCAAGGCGGCGAGAACATTCTAAAACAAAACAGCGTCGAGGCTTTTCATCTCATGCAACTCGGCGCGCCGTTCTTCGAACGCTTGCAGCGCGCGGGTTATTTTGACGAGGCCACGCAAGACATGCTCTGCGCCTATTTGCGCGAGCCGCGCGAAAGCATGAAACGTTTGTTGGAAGAATATCCCGAAATTTTGCGCAACGCGTTGCGCTCGCCCGAGGCCAGAACGCGGCAGCGCGCCGAGCAACTGCTGGCGCAAAATCCTTACGGCTTCACGCCGGAAGCCCTTGCCATTTTAAAAAGAGCTTGACTTAGGCGGCGAGGTTTTTATATTGTCGCCCGTTGCGTTTGGCGCGCGATCATCTCGTAAAGCTCCTCTAACCCGCGTGCGATTACGAGAACCGTGAGTTTAGTTTTTCACGCCAAGTCTTTCCCTCCCAAGCTTTTTTAACACAACAACACTGCATGGCGCCGAGTTCGAAGGCGGAGTAACCCGCTGTGAGCACGGCTTTTTTTCATTTTCAAATTTAAGCACCAGCATTTCGTTTCGCCCGCGCCGGGCCAATTTGCAACACCGCTTCTTTGGGCTTGACCGTGTCACACAACTTAGCACTGGAATCTTAATCGCGCACGGAGCAGTCACCAAGGTTTGCTTTTCCCCAAGTGGGTTTGGGCTTG
>CAYNDW010000495.1:0-5322 GCA_964395375.1 uncultured Cytophagia bacterium | reverse complement strand
TGACGGAAATTTATACACACGTGGTGCAAGAAAAACTTGAAAGCGCAGTGTTGCGCGCGTTTGAATAACACCTCAAGCAAGGAGTTTTGTTATGGCAAAGCGCTTCATTCCACCCGAGGAACGCACGCTGTATCTCAACGAGCTCGAACAACTCGAACAGAGTCTGGCCGCGCTGCGGCAACGCATGCAGCAAGCACGTCGCGCGGTGCAGGCGGATAAGTGGATTCACTTGGCGCATGTGCGCGCGGTGCAATCGGTGAATGCCACATTGGTTGCATTGGTCGAAGTGTGGCAGCCCGAGTATCAGAACAAACTCACGCTGCACGAGTCGCTGTGAAATCTATTTCAAACACGAGAGGCTATCATGGCAAAGCAGTGCAATCCCGCTGATCCTTGCGCGGTTTATCTCGCGGAGTTGGAAGTGTTCGAAACAAAACTGCGCAGTTTGCGCGAGCGCGCCCAGCAAGCAAAGCACGCGGCGAAAGACCGACAGGCGATTTATTGGGCGCACGTGAGTGAAGTGCAGCATCTCAATACCAAGCTCGCGGAAGTGTTAGCGTGTTGGCACCTCGCAGCGAATAACAAAGCAGCAGTGCGGTGAGCGACTTAACGATGACGATCAGAGAAGACCATGCCTCAAGCAATCAAATTCACTTCGCCCACAAGCGATCTTTCGAAGTTCGAGGGCTTGGCGCTCGAAGAAGCGATTGATCTGCTCAAGGCTTACATGTTCCAAAAGCAGCAAGCAACTTTCTTGCGTGAAGGCGTGCGCGTGTATTTCGATCCGAGCACGAAGGAAGTGTTCTTGTTCGATAGCCGTGCGAAGATGGCGAAGCTGGAGTATAGCGAGCTCAAGCAATGGGCGATGTGTTTGCGCTGCGGCGTGAAGGGGTTTGTGGAAGGAGAAGAGCCGCGCTTTGCGAATGATACGACGTGCGCCGCGTGTGCGAGTCAAGAAGAAGCATCACGTCCAATACGTACAAACAAACGTCTGTTGTCAAACCTGAAGAGCAACGCATGAAACCCTACGGCCCGGAAATCAAACCCCGCGCGGCGCGGCCCAAAGCGCCGCCGGCCAAGTATCAATGGCCTTCGAATCGCATCACGCCCGAAGACATGGCCATTCTCTATCATCTCCGCAGCCGCACCGGCACGCCGATCAATCAACTGCTACAAGAGGCCATTCGAAAATTCGGGGAGTTGATGGGAGCGCAATCATCAAACGCCTCCGCGGAACCTGTTGCAGAATAGTCCCGCCTTCGCTGTACCTGCCCACCGTTTTGCCAGTCCCTTCGCAAGCTTCTCTTTCCTCCATTCACTAAAATTCCGTAGCAATCCGCTAGCGCGCATTCGCTAAAAAAACCGCGTCTGGGCCTCGGCTGCCAGTAAAACACCTGGTTCAATAGTCATATAGTTGAATAAATATCCATTGACGAGCATCGACCATCCCTTCGAAATGCCGGAAGGGAGACTTTTTTAGCCTTTTTTTGTGCCTCAAAAGTCCATTTTAAAATGGTGAAAAAAGGAGAAAATGGTGGCGGGAGGTGAAACCGGGAAGCTAGATCGGCTGGCGAATATTTATGCAAAAGCGCCCAGCGCCGCCCCGGAAGTCACGCGCTGGAAACATTGCGTTGCGCTTTGGCCGTTGTTCTGGCAAACCCACGATTTCGATCAATAAACACAGGGTTTCCATGAGAGTCTAGAATTGCTCGGCGTTGATTCAGCGCTATCGCATGAAAATGCAAGTCCGCACTTGAATCTTCGTTTCGCAGAAATTCAAGTCCACAAAGGAAGAATGGCCGTTGGCTAGGCGCAACCAACGGGTTGTCTGATCAAAGCCCTTCGAAATCAATGTGCGACCAAGAAAGTAAGCGCCGTTTCAGCGTTGTGTGCAAGAGGAGAAATACATCAAAATATGGGTCGCAAAAAAATCACGTTTGTGCTCGGTTACAAAAAATTTTGTGAAAATCTCATGCTTGACGGGGTCTATATGCTGGACAATCTTTCCTCCCAAAGACAACTACCGTTGAATTCATTTCTCACAGAGTGCTAAAA
Organism: uncultured Cytophagia bacterium; assembly: GCA_964395375.1. Classification (GTDB taxonomy): domain Bacteria; phylum Zhuqueibacterota; class Zhuqueibacteria; order Zhuqueibacterales; family Zhuqueibacteraceae; genus JABWAN01. The sequence continues at coordinate 3,267 of CAYNDW010000495.1, read as the reverse complement.
TGTGTCAAATCGGATTGGTTGCAAATGATGATCGGCTCGCTGAATCTATCGTTCGTGCGTTTCAAGACCGCGCGGATTGCCAATTGATCAGTTTACATGACCATGACTTTCATCCTTCCACATGTTCTTATCCCTTCAATTTGTTGCTGCTGGCGTGGCAAACGAATGAACACTTTCCCAAATTGATAGAGAATTTCAGCCACCGGCAACCTGAAAGCGCGGTCATTCTGATGATGCCATCCGAGCACGCTCACCCTTCCGAAGTGCTATTGGATTTAGGGGTTGATGACATTATTATCCTCCCGGAGAATAAACAACAACTGGCATCAACACTAAAATGGCTTTCCCAAAAGATCGCTTCGCTTGACAGCTTGCAAGCTCTGCAAGAGATGGTGTGCCACGAGATGCGTCAAAACCAGATCGTGGCCAAGAGCAAAATCATGAAAGAAATCATATGCCAATTGTCGCGCCTAGCAGCCTGCGATTCCACCGTGCTCGTTGCCGGGGAGACCGGCACGGGCAAAGAACTGATCGCGCGCGCGCTTCATTACCTTGGCCCACGCGCCAGCCATCCGTTTATTATAGTCGATTGCGGCGCTTTGCCGGAAAATCTGATCGAGAACGAGCTCTTTGGCCACGTGCGTGGAGCTTACACGGACGCGGGATCCAGCTCAAAAGGTATGATCGAAGAGGCCGATGGCGGCACACTTTTTTTGGATGAAGTCCAGGCTTTGCCGATTTCAGTACAGGGCAAATTTCTGCGTTTCTTGCAAGAGCGGCAATATAAACGGCTAGGGCAGGCGAAGTACGTTTCCGCCGATGTGAGAGTCATTGCCGCAACCAATGTCGATTTGGCTGCGGCAATCGCGCAAAAGCAGTTTCGTGCGGATTTCTACTATCGCTTGAACGTGATGCCGCTTTACATTCCGCCGTTGCGGGAGCGTCGCGCCGACATTCCGGGGTTGGTCAAGCATTTCTTGAACAAATATACGCCCGAATCGCAGTCGCCCCCGCTCATGCGGCTCGAAACCGTGCGCAGTTGGCAAGCATATGATTGGCCCGGAAATGTGCGCGAATTGGAGAACCGAGTGCAGCATTGGTTGGCGCAAGCGTTGGAGGAAGGAGTGGAAGTTTTAGGAAGCTCTGCGGTTTTTCCAAAAAGTATTCGCACCTTGGCAGAAGTCCGCAGCCAGGCGCTGACGCTGTGCGAGCGCAATTATTTGCAGGAGTTGATGGCCTATACGCGGGGGAATCTCAGCGCCGCAGCGCGTTATGCCGACATTCACCGCAAAAGTCTAGCGGGGCTGCTGAAAAAGTATCAGATTGAAGCGCGCCGCATCCGCGCGAATGCGCGACAACCTCAGCATCAGGAGAATGAATAAGTGAGGCGCTGAAACCTCATTCATTTTGAGCTTCATTCCGGCGCTGAAACAAATCTCATCGTTAAATTTAACAAATTATCCTCGCCTCTTCTGCCTCTTTTTATGGTCTAATAGTTGCAAAAATCTCCCGCCGTGAGTCGCAATTATAGCATTTTCCATTTGAGTGGATAGGTTTATTGGGTATATTTTTTTCATGAAAGCCTATCCCTTAGAACTGCGTCAGCGAATTGTCAATGCCGTTGACAATCGTCTTGGCACCTACTGCGAAATCGCAGAACTCTTTCAGGTTCACGAGTCCTATATTTATCGGGTGCTTCGGTGTCAAAAAAGTAGAGGCCATCTCGCCCCATTACCCCATGGCGGCGGAGCGCAACCGAAACTTCAAAAGGTGGAGATCAAGGTGCTCGTCGCGCTCGTGAAGCAACAGCCGGACGCGAGTCTGGAAGAACTCTGCGAGCGGCTCAAGCAGCGCACAAAAGTCGCTGTCAGCCTCTCCACGATTTGCCGCCGCCTCCAAGCGGTTCGTTTGCCGCCCAAGAAAAAAACTTGCTTCGCCGAAGAAGCGAGACCCAAAGCACGAAAGGCCTTTCAAAAAGAGCAACCCACGTTAGACCCGGAGCAATTGGTTGCGCTGGATGAATTTGCGCTGCACACGGGCATGAGACGTCGCAATGCACGTGCGCCCAAAGGGAAACGCGCGAAGGTCACCGAGCCGTTTCAACAAAAAGTGAAGCTCTCGGTTATCAGCGCGCTTTCGCTAAAAGGCACCGGTGCCACGATGACGATTGAAGGCCCGATTGACGGCGAAGTGTTTCATCAGTATGTCCAACACTTTCTGCTCCCCGAACTGAAACCGGGGAATATCGTTCTTTTGGACAATGCTCGAATTCATCATAAGGCGGAAACCCTTAACGTGCTCAAAGCTGCCGGCGTCAAGGTCAAGCACTTACCCGCCTACAGTCCCGATTTTAATCCCGAAGAACATTGTATTTCAAAAATCAAAACGGATATTAGAGCGCAAAAACCAGATACACGAAGAACACTAGACAACGCTTTGGTTCGAGCATATAATAAAGTCACGAGTAAAGACATTTATGGTTGGTTCAGGCATTGTGGCTATACCTGTCCACGCAAATGAAAAACGCTATAAATATAGGGCAACGCGGGTAAGCGTGAATCACAGTGCATGAAAAGTATTGGCGTTCATTCGCGTTGCTTCTCGGGTTAAAAATGATTGTTCCAAAAGCACGTCATTGTCTCTCATCTTGAATGCTCATCCTGAAAACGACCGTGTGCGTCGCGCCGCCCTTGCGATTTTGCACTACCTCCGCGATCATCCTAATGCGAAAGACAGCGCCAAGGGCATTGCGCAATGGTGGATCGGCGAGAATCGCGAAGTCGTTGAAAAGGCTCTGGCGTTTTTGGTGCAATCCGAAGTGTTGGTGAAAAAGCGGCATCATTATCAACTGGCGCATAAGCTTTCAGAAACTCAGGGAGAAGCCTTGCTTCAGCGCGTGCTGCATGATTTGCAAGAGCCTGGATAAGTTTTGAAGAAGCACGCCGGCTTTAATATCTTTCAACCTAGACTCATCAATCAACAGGTACAAACCATTCGGGGGATTGTTCATCGAGGCCTTCACGCCTCACCATAGTAACCTCTTACGAATTCTCAATCCTTTCTGCTCAGCGCAAATCGGTGAGGCGTTGAGACCTCATTTTGTATTGATCGGCATTCTTTCCCTCGAAGTTTGACTGCAACAATTCTTTGCGATTAAGCGCGTGCGTTTGCTGTGGCGCACGTGGCTTAAATGTTGCGTGTGATAGTATTGACTGACTCACCTGCGCGTCGTCGTGGAAGCAACTGACGCTCGCAAAAGCGCCGTCC
>CAYNDW010000494.1:0-5335 GCA_964395375.1 uncultured Cytophagia bacterium | reverse complement strand
CGATGGCAGGAATAAACCAGGTGAAATCGAATCTCAGATCTTCCGGCCGGAGATGCGCCCGCTTGGTGAAGAGCAACAGTTCGCCGGTCCAGACGGCCTCGAAAGCGGACAGGAGCGCAATACGGGGACCCTCTTGGAGCGGATCGTGAAGGAGGACCTTCTCGCCCTCAACCTTCGCCAGCACCACATAGTGTCCGTCCGTGCCCTTCGCCATGGCCGGCAACGGGGTCTTTCCCAACTCCGATCCGGCAACTTGATGAATCCCCGCTTTCAGCCCCAAATGCTTGGCTGCACGCAGGAGTTCACGGTCACTGAAGGGTTGCCCAGGCTCGGCAAATTGGTGACGCACCTGCGCCGCATCGGCAGGCAGATCGTAGAAGCGCGCGAGTATGAGCAGGCACAAAAGGCCTGTATCGATCTCGGAGGGAGGAGCCTCAGGCAAGACTCCTCCCGTCGTTCGTATGGTCGAGGGGGTTCCGTGTGTGGACATGCGGCGGCTCAGTCGTTACTGCCAACTCGCCGCCAGCACCGCTTGAACGTCCTGAGGTTGTTGCACAATGCCTTGCTCCCATGTGAGGCCGGTCTGGGTGGTGAAGCTCGCCATCGCTTGGATGAGCTGATCCACTTGCGTATTGAGCAACTGTTGCCCGTTCCCGGCTTGAATCGTTTCCGTCTGATTGGTCGTGCCCGTATACCAATTCTGAATCGTCACCTGATCCGTCGAATTGTAGAGCGAGATCCTGAGGTCGTTCGCATTGCGCTCAAGGATCAGGTCCAGCGGATTGATGCTGGTGGTAAATTGCAGTTTGTCACTAGTGCCGGACGAATCTTGAATCGTGTCCTGGCCACCGGTTCGAGAGAAGACATAGGTATCGTCACCCGCCCCGCCTATCAACATATTCGCCGAGCTGTTGCCCGTAAGCGTGTTATTCAACGTGTTCCCCGTCCCATTGATGGCCGCCGTGCCAGTCAACGTCAGGTTCTCGACGTTGGCGCCGAGGGTGTACGTGAGACTGCTTTGGACCGTGTCCGTTCCTTCGTTCACATTCTCCATCACCACGTCCCCGGCCACATCGACGACATACGTATCGTTGCCGGTTCCACCGATCATGGTGTCGTTCCCCACTCCACCCGTCAGCGTATCGTTCCCACCTCCCCCGGTGAGCGTGTTGTTGGCGCTGTTGCCGAGGAGTACGTTGTCGAGAGTATTCCCCGTGCCATTGATCGCGGTAGCGCCGGTCAACGTCAAGTTCTCCATGTTGGCGGCCAGGGTGTAGGTCACGGAACTTTGTACGAGATCCGTTCCGTTATTTGCCGACTCGATGATCGCATCGCCGGTGTTATCGACGAAGTAGGTATCGTTACCATCAAGCCCTGTGAGTGTATCCGTTCCCGTGCCGCCGTCGAGGACATTGGCTGTGTTGTTGCCGGTGAGCACATTATTCAGGCTGTTGCCGGTGCCGTTTATGGCCGCTGTGCCGGTGAGCGTGAGATTCTCAAGATTTGAACCCAAGGTCCAGGTCACGGAACTCTGTACGGTATCGGTCCCACCGCCAGACTCCACGATAGTGTCGCCAACTCCAACTACATAGGTATCGCTCCCTGCTCCGCCTGTCAGCACGTTCACCCCGCTGTTTCCGACCAGAATATTGCTGAGCGAGTTCCCTGTGGCATTGATGTTCGCAGTCCCTGTGAGCGTCAGGTTCTCGATGTTAGATCCAAGCGTGTAGGTCAAGGCGCTCTGCACCGTGTCGGTTCCGCCGCCTGCCGTTTCGACGATGGAATCGCCGACGCCAATCACATAGGTATCGTTGCCGGCTCCGCCGGTCAGAACGTTTACCGCACTGTTACCCATGAGCACGTTGGCCAGGGTGTTGCCCGTGCCGTTGATCGCTGACGCTCCTGTGAGCGTCAGGTTCTCGACGTTAGCGCCCAGTGTGTACGTGAGAGAGGACTCGACGGTATCAGTGCCTTCGTTGGCCAGTTCGGTTACCACATCGCCGACATGATCTCGGATGTAGGTATCATCGCCTTGCCCTCCAGCCATCGTGTCGGCCCCGATCCCTCCATCCAGCACGTTGGCAGTACTGTTGCCCACCAGCACGTTGGAAAGGGTGTTTCCGGTTCCATTGATGGCGGCGGTCCCCGTAAGCGTCAGATTCTCGACATTCGCTCCTAATGCGAACGAGACAGTGCTCTGCACCGTGTCCGTGCCTTCGTTTGCATTCTCAAGGACAGTATCTCCGAGCCCTACGATATATGTATCAACACCCGCGCCACCAGCCAGGATGTTCGCCGCGCTGTTGCCCGTGAGCACGTTGTCCAGGGCGTTGCCCGTGCCGTTGACCGCCAATGAGCCAATCAGCGTGAGGTTTTCCATGTTCGCGCCGAGCGTATAGCTGATGGTGCTCTGGACCGTATCCGTGCCTTCGTTCGCAAGCTCCGTGACCACATCGCCCGGTAGGCCCACCACATAGGTATCGTTGCCGCTCCCACCAACCAGGGTGTCGTTGCTGCCCATTCCATCGAGCATGTCATTGCCTGTACCGCCCGTGAGGGTGTTGGCTGCAGCATTGCCAATGAGAATGTTATCCAGGGCATTGCCGGTCCCATTGATCACCGCGTTTCCCGTCAGCGTCAGGTTCTCGATGTTAGATCCGAGCGTGTGGGTCAACGCGCTCTGCACCGTATCGGTCCCACCGCCAGCCGCTTCGACCACTGTGTCACCTGCGCCAATGATATAGGTATCGTTGCCTGCTCCACCGGTCAGGACATTTACCGCGCTGTTGCCTGTGAGCACGTTGTCGAGTGCATTGCCAGTACCGTTGATCGTGGACGCACCGCTGAGGGTGAGATTCTCCAGATTGGATCCAAGGGTGTAAGTCAACGCGCTCTGCACCGTATCGGTGCCTTCGTTGACAAGCTCAGTGACCACATCACCCGATTGACCCACAAGGTAGGTGTCGTTGCCGCTCCCACCGACCATGGTGTCGTCGCCGACTCCTCCATCGAGCGTGTCGTTGCCAGCATCGCCCGTGAGGGTATTGGCTGCACCATTGCCAATGAGGATGTTATCCAGGACATTGCCGGTCCCATTGATCACCGCGGTCCCTGTCAGCGTCAGGTTCTCGATGTTGGTGCCGAGCGTGTAGGTCAAGGCGCTCTGCACGGTGTCGATCCCTTCATTGACCGCTTCGGCCACAATATCCCCAACAGTATCGACAATGTAGGTATCACTGCCAAGCCCACCGATCATGTGGTCAGACCCAACTCCACCGTCCAACACGTTATTCCCATTGCTGCCGACCAGTTGATTGTCCAACTCATTGCCGGTACCGTCGGTGTTGTAGGACCAATCTAAGGCGAGGTTCTCGACGTTGGCCCCTAGCGAATAGCTGATCGAAGCATGCACCCAGTCTGTTCCCTCTCCTGACAACTCCACGATAACATCAGTGGCATCCTCCACCACATAGAGGTCATCGCCCAACCCACCTTGCATGAAATCAGCGCCACTGCCCCCGTTGAGGTAATCATTCCCATCTCCGCCATAGAGGCTATCGTCACCTTCGTAGCCATTCAGAATGTAGCCTTCTTGCGCGACTGCCGAGCTATTACCCCCTTCAGGTCCGTTGAGAAAATTACCCCCTTGCCCTCCCGTGATGCTGTCGTTACCGGTCGTCCCATTGACTGCTGTCCGAGTCGGCGGCGGCTGAAACTGTTGCAAGAACGTTTCAACAGCCGTGGCGGTGGTGCGGGTCCCGCTCGGGTCAACGACCCCACTGATGAGCGCGTCATCCGTGAAGCCGAAGAGAAACCGGATGATGGCGATGCCGTCTGATAAGGCGTCGGCGCTTCCATTTCCATCCACGTCCAGCACGATGGGTTGAATGCCGGTGAGAAAACGCTCAACGGCCAGGGGAGTGGCCCTGGTACCATTCGGATCAATGACCCCACTGGTTAACGCCGTGCCGGTAAACCCAAACAGATGCCGCACAATCGCAATGCCGTCACTGAGCGCATCGGCCTCGCCATTGCCGTCCACATCGAGCGTGGCACGTGTCGTGCCGAAATCCTCTCCGCTTTTCGTTTCCCCCTCATTGACGACGACAGATCGGGCTCCCGCCGCTGGAGTGGTTTCAAACCAATGGGATGGCACAATTTCCCGAACGGTGTAGGCCCCAGGAGAAATAGCTCTGAATGCATACGTCCCCGTGGCGTCTGTCACGGCTATAGTTTCCCCGGTATCCAAGAGGCCGTCGTTATCGGCATCTAGGAAGACCGTCCGGCCTGACAAGGTTGACTCCCCGGTATCCCGAATTCCATCGACATCCACATCCTCGAACGTCACCCCTTGAATGTGTCCCAACAGACTGTCCACACTTGCCGTGGTGCCATCAGAAAAGGCCAGTGTCTCAACCACGAGCGATCCATTCAGGCCGCTCGGATCGAAATTCGTCAAAGCAATGGTATCTCCTCCGGCTCCTATCTGAATCGTCACCGTGCTGCCTGCGCGAGTGGCGGACAGGTTGCTGTGGGTAAGGCCAGAACCAAACTGAATCCGATTGCCTTCTCCCGGCAATGCAATATCGTCGATCGTGTCACTGCCGTCGCCGACATTGAAAAGATAGGTGTCCTGGCCTCCGCCTCCACGAAGAATGTCGTTTCCAATTCCACCGGTCAGCGTGTTGGAATTACTGTTACCGATCAGAACATTGTTACCGCCGTTCCCAGTGGCACTGATCACATTGAACCCACTTAAGGTCAGGTGTTCGAGCTGCGTCCCCGCGAGGCTGTACGTGAATCCAGCCACCACAGTATCGGTGCCATTCCCGGCAGTCTCCGTAATACTATCGCTGGCATTATCGAGGATGTAGGTATCATCCCCTGCGCCACCGACTAAGACATCGTTTCCGGTCCCACCATCCAACGTATCGTTGGCAGTTCCGCCGGTGAGGGTATTCACACCCGAATTGCCGATCAGAATATTCCCCAAGTTGTTCCCAGTCCCATTGAAGTTGCCCGTGCCCGTCAACGTCAGATTTTCAAGCTGAGTCACGGTCAAACTGTATGTAAACCCGGCGATCACCGTGTCGATCCCACTGCCGACGGCTTCAGTGATGCTGTCGCTGGGGGTATCAAGGAGGTAGGTATCGTCGCCCGTGCCGCCGGCCAAGCTGTCGATGCCCGCCCCGCCATCGAGGGTATCGCTCCCGGCTCCGCCGGTCAGCGTATTACTCGCACTGTTGCCGCTGAGGAAGTTGTCGAGGGTGTTTCCCGTCCCATGGATGGCGGTCGTACCGGTCAGCACGAGATCCTCGACGTTGGCGCCCAGCGT
>CAYNDW010000493.1:3452-5362 GCA_964395375.1 uncultured Cytophagia bacterium | reverse complement strand
GGTCTCGATCTCTTTGCCGAAGCGGGCACGCCGATCTGCGCGCCACTCGCGGGCGTCGTGCATGCTTTCGCGCACAACGCGGCCCCGCAAGATTATGGCCCGGTCATCATTCTTAAACATTGCACGAACGAGGGCGTCGCGTTCTTCACGCTCTACGGCCACCTCAGCATGGAGTCGCTGCACGGCTTGTTTATCGGCAAAGAGATCGCGCCAGGCGAGCGCTTCGCAACCATGGGCGACGCGAATGTGAATGGCGGATGGACGCCGCATCTTCATGTTCAAATTATCCTCGACCTGCTCGATCTCGCTTGCGATTTCCCCGGCGTGTGCCGGCCGAGCGAGCGCGAGGTGTGGCGCAGCCTCTCGCCCGATCCGAATCTCATGCTCCAAATCCCTTCTGCTCTTTTTCCCAAAACCGAGCCGTTGCAAACGGAAACGCTTGCCGCGCGCCGCAAGCTGCTCGGAAGGAATCTCAGTATAGCTTATCGCACGCCCGTGAAAATCGTGCGCGGGTGGATGCAATACTTGTTCGATGAAACCGGCCGCAAATATCTCGACGCCTATAACAACGTGCCGCACGTGGGCCATTGCCATCCGCGCGTCGTGCAAGCCGCGCATGCGCAGATGGCGAAGCTCAACACCAACACGCGCTACTTGCATGACGCGATCAATCACTTCGCCGAGCGCTTGTGCGCGACTTTGCCCGAGCCGTTGCGCGTCTGCTACTTCGTCAACTCCGGCAGCGAAGCAAATGAACTCGCGTTGCGTTTGGCGCGCGCATACACCAAGCAGCGCGACCTGATCGTGCTCGAAGCCGCGTATCACGGCAACACCAACACGCTCATCGACATTAGCCCGTACAAACATCTCGGGCCGGGCGGCATGGGCACGCCCGATTGGGTTCACGTTGCGCCGCTCGCGGATGGTTATCGCGGCGCGTACAAACGTGATGATGCGCACGCGGGCGAGAAGTATGCGCAGCACGTGGCTGAGATCATCGCGCGCTTGCAGCGCAACGGCAAAGGCCTTGCGGGCTTCATCGCCGAAACGTGTCCGAGCGTCGGCGGGCAAATTATTTTTCCGCCAAACTATCTTGCGGAAGTTTATCGGCACGTGCGCGCCGCGGGCGGCGTGTGCATTGCCGATGAGGTGCAAACCGGCTATGGCCGCATGGGCACGCACTTTTGGGCCTTCGCCGCGCAAAATGTGGTGCCCGATATTGTCGTGCTCGGCAAGCCCATCGGCAACGGTCATCCGCTCGGCGCAGTCATCACCACGCAAGAGATTGCCGCGGCGTTCGACAACGGCATGGAATATTTTAGCACCTTCGGCGGGAGCACGGTTTCGTGCGCGATTGGCGCGGCCGTGCTCGAAGTTGTGCAGGAGGAAAAATTGCAAGCGCATGCGCTGCGTGTCGGCGAGTGCATGTTGGATGGCCTGCGCGCATTACAGCAACGCTTCGAGATCATCGGCGAAGTGCGCGGGTCCGGCCTCTTTCTCGGCGCGGAATTGGTGCGCGAGCGCAAGACGCTCGCGCCCGCAACGGAGGAGGCTTCGTTCATTTCGAATCGCATGCGCGAGCACAACATTCTGCTCGGCACCGACGGCCCATTTCACAACGTCATCAAAATCCGCCCGCCCATGCCGTTTTCCAAAAGCGACGCCGGCTTGCTCGTGAAGACGTTCGAGAAAATTTTAGAAGAAGATTTTGTTTGATCAAAACCGCCGCCTAAAATTGTTCCGCCACGGCCAAGCCAAGGCGGAACCTCATTCTTAAAATGTCATTCTGCAAGAAACTTCCCTCGTGCTCGCGACATTTCCGATATTGAAGCGCGTCTTAAGTGCCAGGGAAGGTTCTAACAGAATGACAACTAGAAAGAATCTATCCTCGTTACTATGTTATCTTCACA
>CAYNDW010000493.1:277-3442 GCA_964395375.1 uncultured Cytophagia bacterium | reverse complement strand
AGCACAAAAGGAGATATATCCCGCGCCGCTCATTACCTGTCATTCAGAAGGAATCTTTTTAGGCACGGGACCTCATCTCTTGCGCGTAAAAAGATTCCTTCTGAATGACACGCGAAGAGAGGAAGAGTGCTCTTACTCATGCTCGGAGCAAAATTGAAAACGCACAATGCCGCTCCGTTCCGAACAGACAACTCTCCAAGCCGCCTTCGCGCGCTTCGACTTGCGCATGGCGCAAGCCGAGATGCAGGAATACCTGCGCGCGGTTTATGAGCAAGACGGCATGCGCCGCGTGCTCGATTTGTTGTGGGAGTGGGAAAGCCGCGTGGGGTATTTCAATCGTGAGGCGCTCAAACAAAATCGCCGCTATGAATTTTACGACGAAGCCTTTGCCGTAATTTTGCGCGCGCAAGTCAATTTCGCGCGCCATCACTATTCCAACCCAACTGCGCCGCGGCCCAATCTCAGCGCGCTGCATTGCGCGATTTGCTACGACAATCTCGCCCAGCCCGGCAAAGAGAAGTTGCGCGTGTTCAAGTTTTTCCTCAATGAAGCGCGCGAATACTTTGTGCAAGTCACGCCGTTTCCGCTTTTTGAAAAACATTTTGTCGTGATCACGATGGCTAGGCTGCCGATGCAGATGAGCCGGCAGAGCTTGGACGATTTGATTCGCTTTGTCGAACTCGCGCCGGGCTATGTGGGGTGCTCGAACAGCGACGTCGAATGGGCCGGCGCTTCGATTCTCGCGCATCATCATTATCAAGTTTTCGATCGGCTCGATTTGCCCCTCATGCACGCGCGTTTTGCGAAGGAGCTGCATACCGAAACGCCGCAGCTTGTTTATGGCCTTTTGGATTTTCCGCTCGCGTGTTGCAAAATCACGAGCACCGCGCGCGAAGCGTTGCTCGCGGCGTGCGGCAATATCATCGCGGCTTGGAAAGCGCGCGAGCCTGACAAGAACACGTGCAATCTTGTGGTCACGAAGAAGCACGAGCTTTATGCTTGCTACATTCTCTTTCGCAACCCCGCGTTTCGCACTGCGCCGGAGCTGCTCGCGATCAAAACCGAGGGCGTCGGCGTGATCGAAGTCGCGGGCGAGGGCATCTATCCCGTGCCGAGCGGCGTGCATGCCGAGGCGATTTGGCATCGCCTCGAACACGACGGCCTCGCCGTGATCAAAGGCCTCATTGCGAGCAACAATCCCGTTCCGCGCGAAGAATGGAGCGCGCTGTTTGAGCTGATTCAGCGCGCCGTCTTTTTGGTTGAAATTGAGGCGCGAGTTCCTATCTTGCCGTGTCGCTCGTTTTCAAACTGAAGTTTGACACTCCACAATTCGCGAACACTTCAAACACGGAGCCGCTCTTGCCTTTTCGCCATACCGATTCGCCGATCTTAAAACAAACTTCTCTTTGGCGCTTGTTGCTGCATTTGCCAAGCACGATCAAACTGCTGTGGCGTTTGCTCAAAGATCGCCGCGTGCCGTTCCTCGGAAAGTTCGTGTTCGCGCTCGCGCTCGCTTACCTCGCCTGGCCGATTGATTTGATTCCCGACTTCATCTTCCCGATCATCGGGCAACTTGACGACGTTGCAATCCTGCTCGCCGGCGCGCGCTATTTGATGCGCTCCACGCCGCCGCAAATTTTGGAGGAGCATCTTGCGCAGCTTAAATAGTCTTAGTCAAATTGAGCAACCCCGCCTCGCAATTCCCCCTTTGAGGGGGGCCAGGGGGGTGTTCTTCAAAGCGGCGACAATATTCAAAATTATCACGATACTGAGCAACACCCCCCTAACCCCCCTCAAGGGGGGAATGGCAAAGAGCTTGGCTTATCATTGCTGCTTTGGCGCAATTTTCTTCCTCGTTTTCACATCGCTCACGCCACTCGCCGCGCAAGGGCTCAAACTCGAAGTCATCTACCCGCGCGAGGATTTGACCATCACAGCGCGCGACTCGACTTTTGTGTTCGGCAATTATGCGCCGGCTGCGGCGCGTATTTTCATCAACGGCCTCGCCGCGAAACAATACTCCAACAACACGTTTATGGCCATGGTGCCCGTGCAAACCGGGCGCTTCACGTTTCGCACAGTCGCGCGCACGGATTCTGCGCAAGCCGATTCGCTCGTGGTCGAGCGCAACGTTTATATTCCCCATTTTCTAATCACCTCGCCGCGCGCGCCTGCGATGATTGATACGAGTTATATTTTTCCTGAAAACGATCTTGAGTTGGAGCCGGGCGATTTGCTGGGCGTGGTGCTGAAAGGCACGCCCAAGCTTCGCGCGACTTTTTCGATAGCAGGCTTGAAACAAATTTTGCCGATGGCCGAGCAATCGCCGCGCAAACAATTTTATTGGGGCGAAGCGGTGTTTGGCCGCGCACAACCGCCGCGCACGAAAGCAGTCGAGGGCATTTACTCTGGCGCGTATCTGCTGCCAGTCGCGGACACAGTGCGCAACGCCGCGATTCGTTTTTCTTTGAAAGACAGCTCCGGCAATGTGCTCGAAACGTTTGCACCGGGAAGGTTGAGTGTGGCGTCGAAAGCGGTGCCGCGCGTGGTGCGTTTGACTTCCGAACTGACGGTTGGCCGCACCGGACCGGGGCAAGCCTATCAATACTTCCTGCCCGCGGGCGTGAAGCTGCGCGTGACCGGCCGCGACGGCGAATTTCTCCGTGTGCGTTTACTCGAAAATGAAACGATGTGGATTTCGCGCGCGACTAGTGAAGCGCTCCCGCTCGGCACGATGCCGCCGACTAGTTCCGTGCAGCTTGTCCGCACGGAAAATTTTGCCGATCGTGTGCGCGTTGCGATTTTTCTCAGCGAACGTTTGCCGTTTAAGATCGAGCAACGCACCAAGCCCAATCGTTTGGAAGTGGTGCTCTATGGCGCGACTTCCGATACGGATTGGATTCGACAAGAGGCGCTTGATCCTCTGCTCGGCGACATTCGTTGGGCGCAAGAGCGCGATGAGAAGTACCGTCTCAGCATTGAGCTTAATCAAAAGCAGCAGTGGGGCTATCGCGCGTTTTATGAAGAGAGCAATTTGATTTTAGAAATTAAAAAAACGCCGGCGCTGCCGGGCTGGCCGAATCGCCCCTTGAAAGATTTGCTGGTTTGCATTGATCCCGGCCACGGTCCGGATTTGGGCGGCGTTGGCCCGACCGGAGCAAGCGA
>CAYNDW010000493.1:0-267 GCA_964395375.1 uncultured Cytophagia bacterium | reverse complement strand
CAAGCGAGCGCGTAACGACGCCGCTGCTTGCGCAAGAAGTCAGAGCCAAGTTGGAAGCGCGTGGCGCGCGCGTGATTCTTACGCGCAGCGGCGCGGAGGGCATCACGCTCGGCGCGCGGCCCAAGTTTGCGGACGTGGCGAATGCCGATCTCTTCGTGAGTTTGCACTTCAACGCGCTGCCCGACGGCGTGAATCCGTTTTTGAATCACGGCGCGAGCGCGTATTATTTTCATCCGCAAAGTTACGGCTTGGCCAATGCGATACTGC
>CAYNDW010000492.1:0-5364 GCA_964395375.1 uncultured Cytophagia bacterium | reverse complement strand
TCCGCTTCGATGTGAAGAATAGCAACAACGTTTCGCTCGGCAGTGCCAGCCCGACGGAGTTTTACGCGGGCACGCTGAAGTTCAACCAGATCACCACCGGGCTTGATCTTTCTAAAGCGATCAACCTCGGCATGCGCGCGCCGCTCAATGTCGCGCTCGGTGCGGAGTTTCGTTTGGACAATTATAAAATCGAAGCCGGTGAAACGGCTTCATACCTCGACGGCAAAGTCGCGATTCTCGACGGCCCGAACGCGGGCAGACTCGCGGCGGTGGGCGCGCAAGTATTCCCGGGCTTTCGACCGACCGACGCCACGGATGAATCGCGCAACAACGTTGCGGTTTATCTCGATCTCGAAAACAACCTCAGCGAACAACTGCTCGTGAACATTGCCGGCCGCCATGAAAACTACAGCGACTTCGGCTCCACCACCGACGGCAAGCTCGCGTTACGCCTTGAGCCGGTTAAGCATTTCGCCTTGCGCGGCGCGGCGAGCACCGGCTTCCGCGCGCCCTCGCTCGCGCAATCGTTTTTTTCCTCCACGGCCACCAATTTCATTGCGGGAGTGCCCTTCGAAGTGAAAACCTTTCCCGTGAGCAGCGAGCAAGCGAAAGCCCTGGGCGCCGAAGATTTGAAAGCGGAAAAATCCACCAACTTTAGCGCCGGTTTTACCACGGATCCATTTCAGAACTTCTCTTTGACCGCGGATTATTACAATATCCGCATTGAAGATCGCATCGTGTTCTCCGAAAACTTCACCGGCGGGGTCGTAGCCGACTTGCTGCGCCCGTTCGGCGCGAGCGGCGGCCGCTATTTCACCAATGCCATCGACACGCGCACCGAAGGCGTGGACGTGATTGCGCGCTACGCTTTCAGAATAGGAGAGCATAGCACCACGCGTTTGACCGTGGGATACAACAACACCGACACCAGAGTCATCCGCGTGAAGAAAACGCCCGCACAATTGGCGGCATTCCAGGAAACGTTATTCGGCCGCGTCGAGCGCGGGCGCATTTCCGAAGCGCAGCCCAACAGCAACGTCAATCTCACCGCGAATTATAACTGGCGCGATCTCGGCGTGATGGCGCGCACCATTCGTTTCGGCCGCGTGACCAACCGCACCCCGAGCGCCGCGAACGATCAGGTTTTCGAGGCGAAATGGATCACCGATCTCGACCTCTCGTATCGTTTATTTGGCGCGCTTGGCGTCGCCGTGGGCGCGAACAATGTGTTCGACGTTTATCCCGAGCAAAACATTTTAGCGAACAGCACGAGCGGCATCTTGATTTATAGCGGCCTCTCGCCGTTTGGCTTCAATGGCCGCTACGTGTATGCACGCTTGTCGTATCAGCTTTAAGCAGGCGCACAGGTGTATAAAACGAAAAGCCCCCTAAGTTCGGGGGCTTTTTTATTTGCAAATTATTATCCTGCTCGGATTAACACGCTGCGGCCATTGTGCATAGTGCCGCTACGCCTCTTTGAAAAATTTCTTCCGGCGTCAGCAAGCTCACCACGAGAAAACCGGACTTGGGAAAGTCGAAAAAGTAGCCGGGATGAAGCAGAACATTTTCCGCCTCCAACAATCTCACGGTGAACTCTTCTTCGTCGAATGGAAGTCTCATCTCGATAATCGCATACCACCCGCCTTCGCGTTTGAGCATGTGGCAATTGGGAAGACGAGCGCATTCCGCGCGCAACCAAGTTTCATTTGCGCGGCAGCGCGCTTGAATTTGGGCTTGCAAAGAATCGCGCTGCGCCAACAAACGCTTCGCCGCGTGCTGCACCGGCGTGCTCACGGAGAGATATGTGTCGGCGATGAAGTCAAGCCGTTCTTGCGCTTCTTCGCGCAAGGCCGCGGGCCCGCTTACGTGAATCCACCCGAGTTTCATTTGCGGCAGCGCCGATACTTTTGAAAGTCCGCTCAACACGAAAGTGAGCGTCTCGTCATTGCCCACTAAAGAAGGCACGCGCTGCTCGTCTTCGCCTTCGCCATAATCCGAAAATACTTCATCGCAAATAAGCGCGAGGTTGTGCTCCGCGCAGATGGTGTTCAGCTCACGCAGCTCTTCTTGTTTGATAAAAGAGCCGGTCGGGTTGTTGGGATTGACGAGGACAATCGCGACAGTTTTTGTGCTGATCGTCAGCGCAAGTTGCTCCAGATCGATGCGCCAGCCGTGGGCGGCTTCATAACACAACGGATAATGCACGAGCCGTACGGATTCCAGCGCCGTCAAAAAATCGAGCAGAGGATAAGCCGGCTGCGGCACGAGCACTTCGGCCTCGGGATCGGCAAGCAGCTTGAAGAGATACGCATAGCCCTCGCTCGTGCTCGCGGTGAGATGAATGTGCTCCGCGGTAACCTGCTCGCCGCGTGCGCGATAATATGCCGCCACGGCCTGCCGCGCAGAGAAGAGGCCGCGCGGTTCGGGTTCATACCGCAGCGTTTGCGGCTGCGAGAGCGCGGCTAAAATTTCGGCTTCATCATAAACCAAGCCGGCGCGCGTAGGATTGGATTCGGTGAGGTCGAGAATGTGTTCACGCTGCGCCCGTTTGCGCTCGAGGATTCCGCCGAGGCGATTCGTGGCAAGAGAGAAAGTGAAACGGGAGGAGAAAAGCTTGCGTGTCATAACAAATAATTGAAGGAAGGATCATGCCGGGTGTAAATGATTCAACGCGCGTTTGCTTGCATAGAATATAACAGCGCGACGCCGCGATTGCAAAGCGTTTTTCCCCGGCTTGACATTCGCGATGATTTCATTATCTTTTTTGATTGTGGATAATGGAGGTTTGATATTTTGCTCCGCAAAATCAAGGTAGGAAGCACGGCACAACCAATTTTGGAGTTCGAATTTGCAAGCCCAACTCTTTTCTCCCGCGATTGACTACAAAGAACAAGCGCTGCAACAAATGCTCGCGTTGGAATGGTCGGACGCTTTTGAGAGTTTGAAGATCGCCTACGATCTCGATCCCTACTTGGCGGATTTGGCATTGCTCGCGCGATTGTGTGAGTTTGCGCAGCAAGAAGGTGAGCGCTTCAAATCTTCAAAGCAAAAGGCGGTGGCGCTTTGGCATGCTGCGGATGAAGCCTTGCTGCAAAAGCAGCTCAATGAGGCGGAGGTGACGAACTTGCGTCGCATTCTTGCGCGGCACTTGCTCATGAAAAGCGCGAGCCCAGACGAAGTGTTTGCCGCGCAAGAAAAAACGTTGCCGCGCGGCGTGTGTCATCTCGTATTGGAAAATTGGCAAGCGGCGCATAGCGATTTGTTGAACTGGGTGACCCGGCATGCTGAAGCCGTGACGCCGCGCGCTTGGAGCTACTTGGGCGATGCGGCCACGGCGCTCAAACTATGGAATGAAGCCAATCTCGCGTATGTGCGTGCGTTGTTTCTTGATCCGCATGCGATCGATCTGCTGACGTTCAAACACGCACACCTGACGATTGCGCTGCAGCGCCTGGAAATGCGCCACGAAGATCAAGCGCTCGCGCGAGCGTTATGGCCCTTTGATGCGTGGCGCCGACAGATTATACAAATTCCTCTGGGCAACACGTTTCTCTTGCCCGTGGTGCAACGCCAGCGCTCATTGCTCGGCAGTGAGTTATTGTTGGAGCGTAAACAAACGCTGCAACAGTTCATGTTATGTTTATACATCGATCAAGCCAAGCTGCAAGAGCGCATCAGCTTTAACGTGCGCGAAGAGATGATGGGCTTGGAGCCGGATTTGTTCCGGCAATATTTGGCGGAGATCGAGGCGAGAAGATAGAGCCACGCAGCCGAACGAATCTTGATTATACAAAACGAGAATCGCGGCATTCTACCGCGGCTGGGCCATGGTGTGTGATTTCATAAAGCCACGGTCAAAGCGTGGCGGAACATTTTATAAACACAAAACCTCGCGCCAGCCCGATTGCACGGCTCGCGCGAGGTTTTTCTATTTAAAAAACGCGACAGCGCTATTTGATAATCCACACACCGCCGACGAAGTGATGACCGCAGCGCTGGCCATGGCGATGGCTCTTCACGAAATACCAGCGATTGCCGTGGCGATAGTGGCCGCAGTGCTCGGAATGCGCATGCCCGGCTTCGATGACCACCACTTGCGCATGCCGATGCCGATGCGCCACACAGCCCGCCAGGCTCGTCATCACTGTGACGAGCAGCATGAAACTCGCCAGCTTCGTTTTGATCTTGTTTGTTGCTTTCATGATTTTCCTCGAAGTTAATATCCTACGATACCATTGCAAGCAAAGCTTCGTTATTGATTTCGATCTTCACGCGTCTCACGGCGGTCTTCGCGCAACTCACGCAGGTCTTCCGCCTCTTCACGAATGCCGAGTTGGATTTCTTCGCGCGAGAGCGTCACGTATTGGCCGTACAACTCGCGCTTCTTGGCTTGCAATACCGGATCGGAAGCCTGGTCCGCGTCGATACGTTTTTGCAGCACCATCAGCTCTTTCGAAATCTCGCGCTTGCGGTTAAGAATTTCCTCGGCCTTTTTTGCATCGCGCACGTCGTCGCGGCGGTCGCGTTTGTCGTCGCGCAAATCGCGTTTGTCATCGCGCAAGGCTTTCTGGTTGTGGTCGCCGTCATGCGCTTCGCGGCGAACTTCGCGGCGCGCGCCGGCGACTTCTTTGGTCGCTTGCTTCACTTCTTTGTCTGCTTGACGCGCTTGCCTCGCGGTTTCGCGCAAGTCGTTGCGCAACTCCAGCGCAATTTGCTCGTCAACTCTTTGCAGCGCGGCGCCGTCGCGGCCTTGCTTCAGCAAGTGGTCCCAACGCATAATGAGGTCGGAGAGGCGATCCAAATCGCGACGATCATCGGCCACGCCCGCGGCCGCGGTGGCCATGCCTTTTTTGTCATCATGGCGTTGTTTGGCGTTTGAGGCAGCTTGCGCCGCAGCTTCATGACACCACAAGCCGGACAACAACATGCCGGCGAGAGCATAGCAAGAAAAGCGTTTCATTGTTCCTCCAAAGTAGTTGCTTGCAACGGTTAATTGAATGAGCTTGATTTTACGATACGGCTCGGAATTACGCAACTATTTTGCCAACTAAATCTCCTGCGCGAGCTTTTGTTTTCGTAAGATCGCGCCGGCATCGATGTTCGAGCCGGTGCGGAACAGTCCTGCAAGTTGTACGAATCGGGACAAAGAATTGCAGAAAAATCTGCTTGCGCTTTTCCGCCTTCAATCGCACTTTGAAATGTGCAAACACACAAAACACTTTTGCGCCGGTTTAAATTCTGCGCAAGCGTTATCACTTTTTCTAATCCTGCGGAGTGATTATGAACAGAAAACTTCATTGGCTCATGCTCACGATATTGCTCCTCGCTTTTCTGCAGCGCGATCTCTTTCTCATTCCGCTCCTT